>JASFJY010000118.1:0-8059 GCA_050119415.1 Chromatiales bacterium
GACATGCAGCGCAATCCTGAACTCTCTCCCGAACTCTTCGTCTTTGTGCCGCCCTCACAGATCGACCTGATCGGCGATCTATGAACGAACCCGACCTGTTTTCCGCACAGCAGGGCAACGAATACCGGCCGCTGGCCGACCGCATGAGACCGCGCAATCTGGACGAATTCGTCGGTCAGGGGCAGATCGTCTCTCAGGGCAAGCCCTTGCGTAGAGCGATCGAGGAGGACCGCCTGCATTCCATGATCTTTTGGGGGCCGCCGGGCACCGGAAAGACCACCCTGGCGCGGCTCATTGCGCACCACTCCGGGGCCCAGTTTCTCAGCCTCTCGGCGGTGCTCTCGGGAGTTAAGGACATCCGCGCGGCGGTGGATCAGGCGCGCCACTACCAGCAGCGGACCGGGCGGCCCACGGTGCTTTTTATCGACGAGGTGCACCGCTTCAACAAGTCTCAGCAGGACGCATTTCTGCCCCATGTGGAGGATGGCACGGTGGTTTTCATCGGCGCCACCACCGAGAATCCCTCGTTCGAACTCAACAATGCTTTGCTCTCGCGCGCACGCACCTATGTGCTCAAGGCGCTCTCCGGCGAGGAGATCGAACGCATCATCGATCAGGCCCTGAGCGATGAGCAGCGCGGTTTGGGCCGGGCGGACCTACAGATCAGCGATGAGGCACGGCAGCTGTTGGCCGGAGCGGCGGACGGCGATGCGCGGCGTGCCCTCAATCTATTGGAGATCGCCAGCGATCTGGTGGAGGGCGAGCAGATAGATCTGGCGCTGATCGAAGAGGTGGCCAGTGGTACGCTGCGTCGCTTCGACAAGGGCGGAGAGGCCTTCTACGACCAGATCTCCGCCCTGCACAAATCGGTGCGTGGTTCGGCCCCCGACGCCTCACTCTACTGGCTGGCGCGCATGATCGACGGTGGCTGCGACCCGCTCTATGTGGTTCGTCGGGTGGTGCGCATGGCCTCCGAGGATATCGGCAACGCCGATCCGCGTGCCTTGGAACTGGCCCTCAACGCCTGGGAGGTGCAGCAGCGGCTGGGCAGTCCCGAAGGGGAGTTGGCGATCGCTCAGGCGGTGCTCTACATGGCCTGCGCACCCAAGAGCAATGCGGTCTACATGGCCTGGAAGGCGGCGCAGGCGGAGGCCAAGATATCCGGTTCCCTGGAGGTGCCGCTGCATCTGCGCAACGCCCCCACCAAGCTGATGAAAGAACTCGACTACGGCAAGGCCTACCGCTACGCCCACGACGAGCCCAACGCCTACGCCGCCGGCGAGAACTATATGCCGGAGCCGCTGACAGGGCACCGCTACTACTATCCGGTGGATCGCGGTTTGGAGATCAAAATCGCGGAGAAGCTTGCGCATCTGCGCAAGCTGGATGAAGAGCATGGACAGCGTTGAAAGAGGATTTCTCCTGTCGAGTGGCCGGGGCTCGTCACCTGATCCTGGTGCGCAACAGGAGGTATCCTCGACATCCCGGCGTCTACTTGCAAAAGGCTCTCCGGTTGCCTACCTCTGATGGGGGGCAGAGTGAAGAGGCTGTGTCTCTCGTCTCGCCCATGGTTTGTATATACAAAAAAAAGCCCGTCGATGTCACGACGAGCTTTAGGCTGGATGGACATACATGTCCTAATTTTTATACCTCAAGTGCTATTTCTACTCTTTCCAGCAAGAACAAGACCGATCAGACCACCACTCATTAACCACGCTGCTTTATTTTCAGTGCAGCATCCAGGCCACATTTCATAACGGCATGTAATCTTTGTGAATTATAGAAGAGTGGAAAGTTTTTCCGATATGTTTTGAGTTGCATGCGGGTGATCTGTGTCAACAACACCGACAAATAAAAAAAATGATTGATCTCAGTCAATTCTATTGCGATTGTTATTTGCCAATTAGTTGCTGAATAAAAAAAGCTATTGAGCTTTTTAACAAAGTGATCTTTTTTGCGCGTAAATAAACTCGACAGTAACCCGCTATCCAGTGCAGTTCATAACTGCCCTCATGGGTATTGATTTTCGTATTTCATGGCACACAACGGTTGAGTGCAATATGGCCTATCTCATGAGATCGAGCAGGCCACCGCTGCCCTTGTTCTCGGCGATGTAGGCTGCGACATGCCTGTGTCCTGCCTGCGTCGCCAGTTGCTCGGCGTTCTCACGGCGCCGATTGAGCTGATGGGCATCCGCCTTGGCTGCCATGAGCCGTTTGACCACGTCCAGATGACCCTCTTGCGCCGCCAGCATCAGCGCGCTGTTGCCGGCCTTGTTGCGGTGGTTGACATTGGGGCTCCTGGAGAGCAGTAGCTCAACACTTCTTAACGAGCCATTGCGCGCCGCCAGCATTAGGGCCGTGTTGCCGTTTATGCTTTGGCGATCGATCTCGCTGTTCTTCGTCAGCAGCAGTCTCACCGCACCGTCATGCCCCCGGGCGGCGGCATGCATCATGGGAGTCAGCCCGTCCTTGGCCTCTAGGTCGATCTTGGCACCGGCCTCGAGCAACAGATCGAGACTCTTTCGGTTGCCAGCGTCTATGGCATGGTAGAGGGGGGAGTGCCCCTTTTCATCGGCCTTGTCGACATCGGCGCCATGGTTTAGCAAGGTCCTGACAATCATTGGCTGCTGGCTGCCCACCGCGAGGATCAAGGGGGTCACGCCGTCTATCCTGTTGGCGTTGGCGTTGGCACCCTGGAACAGCAGTTGAGCGGTCATCTCTCGGTTCTTGTTTGCCACCGCATGATGCAGCGCTGTGACGCCGTTTTTATCCGCCACATTGATGCGCGCACCCTTGCTCAGCAATACCTCTATCAGTTTCATGTGGTTGCCATGTGCCGCCAACAGCAGGGGAGTGGGATTGTTATCACCGGTGAGATTGGGATCAGCCCCACATTGCAACAGAAATAGGGCGACCTTCTCCTGCCCCTGCCAAACCGCACGGCTGAGCGGGGTATAGCCTTCGGGATCGAGGTCATTGATGGCGCTCCCCTGGACGACCAGCGCCTCGAGCAACGGCAGCTGGCCGCGCCAGGCCGCCAGATGCAGGGCGCTCCAGCCGGCATGGGGGTTGTCGGCAACTGTGTCCACCGACTGCTCTATCTTGTTAATGTCGGGGAAGTCCTGCTTATGGTCCTTTTGTGGAGTGGCTACGCCGCCTGCAGCCTTCAGACGAGCGGTAACGTTGTCGAACTTTCTCAGCAGCGCCAGATCGAGCGCAGTCTGTTTCTTGGCGTTGCGGGCATTGACCTTGGCGCCCTGGCGCAGTAGGAGATCCACCACCTTTCTCTGATTCTTACCCACTGCCACATGTAGGGGGGTGTTGTTGTTGGCATCCCTGGCCTCAAGATCCGCTGCCGATTTCAGCAGTGCGTCCACCACCTTGATATCACCCGATCCGGCGGCACTATGCAGAGGGGAATCGCCCAGGTTGTCCTGAGTGTTGGGTTCCGCGCCGGCGGCCAGCAGCACCGCCACACTCAGGGCCTGCTGATTGATGGCTGCCTCGTGCAATGCGCTACGACCGAATTTGTCTTTGCCGTTGACCGCTGCCCCAGACGCCAGCAGACGGCGGATCCTCTCAGTCTTACCGGCAGCGGCCGCGCGGTTGAGCAGCTCCGTGGTATGGTCTACGTCGAGACCTTGCAAAGGCGAGAAAGTGGCGAGACGCTCCAGCTTTTTTTCTGCCATCTTATCCCCACCCTCGGCGGCGCGTCTGTACCAGGTTTCCGCCTCACCGGTGTTCGCCTTTACCCCCCAGCCGTTCTCATATAGGGTGCCGGTGGTGTATTGAGCCTTGATATGACCTTGTTCGGCCGCTCTGGAAAACCAGACAAAGGCCTGCTGGAGATCCTTTTTCACGCCGCGTCCCGATCGGTAGAGATTGCCCAGCGCGAATTGGGCCTCCTTGTCGCCCGCTTCGGCCATTTCGAGATAGTGCTGTGCCGCCTTTTCGAAATCCCTTATCCTGACCGCCGCCTGCGCTTGCGCATGGCTCGCAGCCTGACACATCGATGCAGTCCACAGACCCATTAACAGGATCAGCAGGGAAAATCCGCCTATTGCAGATTTGCAATTCCGAGGATTGCACTCAAGTTGTGCCATGCTTGGTCTCCACATGGATTCCGATCTCCTTGAGCAAGCCGGTGGGCAGGATGCCGCCGATACAGATGATGGCTGCATCGTTGGGTATCTCGATGAGTTTGCCCTGCTGGTCGATGGTGACAGCGTTCGCCGAGAAAGACAGGACATTGGAATTGAGCAGCAGATTGATGCGGCCTGCCTTTACAGCCTGATGGAAACGTTCGCGATTTTTGCGCTTGGCCCTGCTGAAGGCTTTACTGCGGTAGGAGAGGGTGACCGTGGTACCCGGTTGGTCGGCGATGCTGGCGGCCGCTTCCAGCGCGCTGTTGCCACCACCAACCACCAGTACGTGCTTATTTCTATACTGCTCGGGATCGATCAGGCGATAGGTCACCTTGCTTCTCTCTTCGCCCTCGACACCCAGTTTTCTCGGGGTGCCGCTGCGCCCGATGGTCAGCAGCACGCTGCAGGTGTGGTAGCTCCCTTTGTTGGTCTTCACGACATAACCGCCCTTGTCATGGGGCGTGATGGTTTCAACCCGTTCGTGATAGCTGATACGCACAGCGGTCTTCTTTTCGACCTTTTTCCAGAACGCCAGCAGTTCCTCCTTGGTCGTATCGGTGAACTTCATCTTGCCTGCCAGGGGCAGGTTGACCGGTGCGGTCATCACCAGTTTGCCACGCGGGAACTGGAAGACAGTGCCTCCCAGTGAGTCCTGTTCCACGGTCTTGTAACGCAGCTTTTTCTCCATCGACCGAAGTGATGCACTAAAGCCCGCCGGCCCCGCCCCGACGATGAATACGTCGAAGGGTGCCGTGACAGAACGTGCTTTCAGATCCTGCTGCAGACAATCCAGTGCCTCATAGCCCTGCCTGATGGCGTTATGGATCAGGCCCATGCCGCCAAGTTCGCCGGCGATGTAAATCCCGGGCATGGAGGTCTCGAAATTGGGCTTAAGCACCGGTATGTCCACGCCGCGCCGCTCTGTGCCGAACACCAGGGCGATGGCGTCGAAGGGGCAGGCGGTCTTACAGGCGCCGTGTCCGATACAGTTGGTGGGGGCGATGAGCTTGGCCTTGTCATCGATCAGCCCCAGTACCGGGTGGTTGTGCTGCTCGGGACAGGCTTTCACGCAGGAACCGCAGGCCATGCACTTGGCCGGGTCGATCAGTGGATACAACGAGGCGGGTTCGGTCAGGCCGGCCTCCACCTCCTCCTGCAGGATGGCAAGATTTCTGTGGCTTTTCAATCGGTTATGCGTAATAAAAAAGCCCCATATCAGAACGATAGGAATCAGATAGATCAGGTAGAAATCGAATGATAATTGCATCAATAAGTGAAATAATGGGTTATATACACAAATCAGAATGCCTAAATGAGAATGGATCCACCGATAATGCTGTGGCCAATCTATAACCTTAAAGGAAGGCAGCTAGACAAATCGACAAAGAAAGGAAGAATTTGTGAAAGGAATCATGGCTGTATAAATCAACCCATCATAAATTTAGTCGTTTGAAAAAAATCAGCAAAGAACCCCTTTATAATATAAAAATCTTAAAGTAACTGAACTGCCTTAAAGTGGAAGGTGATGTGATAGAGACGGATACGGTGGCTAGTCGAGTCGATATGACGGGAGCGAAAGACTTGTCAACCACCCTGAAGCGCACCGCGGGTCATCTCGGCACGCTTGTATTCTCTCTGTTCTCTCTGTTTCTGCTCTATTTAGGATGGTTGAACCGAACTCAGGCCGTCTGGATTGCCGAGGATGGGTGGGGCTACTGGTTAGGCATCGTCGGCGGTTCGCTCATGCTGCTACTCTTGCTCTATCCCATGCGCAAGCGTCTTCACTTCATGTCGAAGTGGTTGACGGTCAAGTTCTGGTTCCGCCTGCACATGGTCTTCGGCGTGCTTGGGCCGGTGTTGATCATGATGCACTGCAGCTTCCATCTGGGCTCGCTGAACGGCCGGGTTGCGCTTTTCAGTATGCTGATCGTCGCTATCAGCGGACTCTTCGGCCGCTACTTCTACAGGCAGATTCACTACGGCCTCTATGGCAAGAAGGCGACCTTCGCTTCACTGCGGGCCGATTCAAAAAAGCTGAATAAGAAAATCGGTCCTCTGTTCGAGGTGCAACCGAAGGCGAAACAACAGTTGACCGATTATGAACAGCGTGTGATGCAGGCACCCCGCGGCACGCTTGCCAGTGCCGTCCACTGGATCTTCATGCGCATCATGGCCGTCAAGCTCTACCATGAGGTGCTCCGGGCGTTGGACAAGAAGTTGCTGGCCGCCGCCCACCTGAAGGGCTGGGATCAGGCCAAAGTCCGGCGTAAGCAGCTGCGTATGCGCAGCATGCTGTTGGAACACCGCAAGGTGCTGCGCCAGATTCTCGAATTGCATTTCTACGAACGGTTGTTTTCCATCTGGCATCTGCTGCATATGCCGCTATCCATCATGATGGTAATCACAGGATTTGTGCATGTCTATGCCGTGCACGCTTACTGATTTCTCAAACAACGGCAGTCACCTGTGATGTATCTTGAACGGCAAGTAGCACAGCTTAGCCTAATCTGCTGTCTGCTGGTGATCCCGATGTTGGCCGTAGCCGGAAAACTCGATCTGGTGTTGATGCCCGGTCCCGTCATCGAGGGGCATGCCGAGTTCGAGGAGAAGTGTGAGAGCTGCCATGAGACCTTGAAGAAGGCGAGCCAAGCGGGACGCTGCCTGTTCTGCCACGATCATGCCGATGTCGAATCCGACATAGCGAAAGGGGAGGGTTATCACGGACGTCTGGATAAGGATCAGGCGAACAACTGCAAGCACTGCCACACGGAGCACAAAGGTCGCGATTACGATGTGGTGAACCTGGACACGGAGTCGTTCGACCACGGACTGACCGATTTCGAACTCAAGGGGGCTCATCAGAACCTTTCATGCAGGCTCTGTCACACCGAGGAGCTGAAGAAATACCGGGATGCCCCGTCGATCTGCTTCGACTGCCACGAGGCCGACGATGCGCACAGGGGCGAACTGGGAGAAGAGTGCGACAAGTGCCATAGCGAGAAGAGTTGGCATGAGCAGGACTTTGATCACGACAAGGACACCGACTTCGAACTGATCGGCAAGCATGAGGAGGCCGACTGTAAGCTGTGTCATGCCGATGAGCATTACAAAGACAGACCAAAGGATTGCTATAGCTGCCACTTGATCAACGACGTGCATAACGGGCGCCATGGAAACGAGTGCGAGAAATGTCATAGCAGCCACGAATGGGAAGAATTGATCTTCAACCACGACGAGGACACCGAATTTCCACTCGAGGGCCAGCACAAAACAGTGAAGTGCGATAGCTGCCATATCCAGGGACCCTTTGAGAAGAAACCGGAGAAAACCTGTTATGCCTGCCATGAAAAGGATGACGAGCATAAAGGGCGCAACGGCGAGAAATGTCAGGAGTGCCACAATGTGGAGAGTTGGAAGAAGACCGATTTCGATCATGACAAAGATACCGACTTCGCCCTCAAGGGGCAGCACACGGATCTGGTTTGCAGCGCCTGTCATCGCACCGCCGCGATGGATGCCCTGAAAGATGCAATCTGTGTCGACTGTCACCGGGCGGTCGATGTGCATAAGGAGGACCTGGGTGAGGACTGCGGCTATTGCCATAACGAACAGGCGTGGAATCAAGAGGTCTTTTTTGAACATGACATTACCCGTTTTCCACTCATCGGCATCCACAGCGTGACAGCCTGTGAGTCGTGCCACTTGAGCGGCCAGTTTCATGAAGCCGATATCGAGTGTTTCTCCTGTCACGAGTCGGAGGATGTGCACGAGGGACGCATGGATGAGAAGTGTGGCGAGTGCCATAACCCCAACAGCTGGTTATTGTGGACTTTCGACCACGACAGCCAGACCGATTACCCACTCGAGGGTAAACACAAGGAACTCGTCTGCGAAGACTGTCACCGGGGTTCA
>JASFJY010000119.1:0-8051 GCA_050119415.1 Chromatiales bacterium
CTTTAGCCCGTAAACGCCACATCCCCAATCTAAGCGACCGGGTAAGACACTCGGGACAATGAGCGACCTCAAGCGGTTGATGCTCAATGATCTTTAAAATTTGTTGATGTCTGCACAAAAATAAGTTATTAAACAAACTTATAACTAAACTAACTTGACCGAAAGAAATGACCAACATCCTGGATGCGCTCAGATCCACCTCTGCCTTTTCCGGCGGCAACGCCACCTTTGTGGAAGACCTCTACGAAAGTTTCCTGAAAGATCCGCAAAGCGTCCCGGAAGACTGGCGTAGACAGTTCGAACAGCTGCCCCACGCGAAACGCGCCGACACGCCCCATGAACCGATCCGCCAGCGTTTCATCAATCTGGTCAAGGAGAAGCATACTCGCGCCTTACCCCAGGAGACCCTTTCGCCGGCCGCCGCCGAGCAACAAGCCTCGGTACTGCGCTTCATCAACGGCTACCGCATGCGCGGACACCAGAAGGCCGACCTCGATCCGCTGCATCTGCGCGAGCCGACACATGTGGACGACCTGGAACTGGCCTACCACAACCTGGACCACATCAGCCTCGACGCCATCTTTAACACCGGTTCCCTGTTCGCCCCGGAGCGGATGAAGCTGCGCGACATCATCGAGCTGCTGGAGAAGAGCTACTGCGGCAGCATCGGCACCGAGTATGGCCATATCACCGACACCCGGCAGAAGCGCTGGATCCAGGAACGCATTGAGCAGCGTCATCTGCTGCAGAACTTCAGTGTGGAAGAGAAAAAGTGGCTATTGACCCTGTTGACCGCGGGCGAGGGTATAGAAAAGTACCTGCACACCAAGTACGTGGGGCAGAAACGCTTCTCGTTGGAGGGTGGCGAGACCCTCATCCCGGTGATCGATGAACTGATCCAACACGGCGGCATTAACGGCATCAACGAGGTGGTCATCGGCATGGCCCACAGGGGCCGCATCAATGTCCTCACCAACATCCTGGGCAAGCCACCGCAGGAGATCTTCGACGAATTTGAAGGCCGGGTGGAGGTCAATCCGCAAAAGTTGGCGGGTGACGTCAAATACCACATGGGTTTTTCCACCGACATCGACACCCCCGGCGGGGTTGTGCACATAGCGCTCGGCTTCAATCCCTCGCACCTGGAGATCATCAATCCAGTTATCGAGGGCTCGGTGCGCGCCCGCCAGCGCCGTTGCGGCGATCACGACGGCACCAAGGTGCTGCCGATCCTGATCCATGGCGACTCCGCCTTTGCCGGCCAGGGGGTGGTGATGGAGACCCTCAATCTGTCACAGACCCGCGGCTACGCCACCGGCGGCACGGTCCATGTGATCATTAACAACCAGATCGGCTTCACAACCAGCAATCCGCTGGACACCCGCTCCACCTACTACTGCACCGATGTTGCGAAGATGGTGCAGGCGCCGATTTTCCATGTCAACGGAGACGACCCGGAGGCGGTGATCTTCGTCACCCGGCTGGCCCTCGATTTCCGCATGCGCTTCCGCAAAGACGTCATCATCGACATGATCTGCTACCGCCGCCACGGCCACAATGAGGCTGACGAGCCGTCGGTAACCCAGCCGCAGATGTATCGCAAGATCCGCAACCATCCGACGGTGCAGACCCTCTATGGCGAGAAACTGGTCCAGGAGGGGGTTATCACCCCGCAGATGGCGCGCGACCTGATCGACAACTACCGCAACTCCCTGGAGAGCGGTATCGTCGAGGCGCGCCCGGTTATTTGCGCCCTGCGCCACCCCTACGCCGTCAGATGGAACACCTATAAAGGTATCGAGTGGGATCATCCCTACGACACCCGGTTGGACCACGAGCTTTTCGATCGCCTGACCCAGCAGCTGCTGCATCTACCGAGCGGCTTCAAGCTCCACCCCCGGGTGGAGAAGATCTGGAAGGAGCGCAAGCGTATGGCCAGCGGCGACCAGTTGATAGATTGGGGCTTCGCCGAAAACATGGCCTATGCCTCTCTGCTCACCGCGGGCGTGCCGATTCGTCTCTCCGGCCAGGATTCGGGACGCGGTACCTTCTTCCATCGTCACGCCGTGCTGCATGACCAGGAGACCGGCGACACGCTGATTCCATTGCAGCATTTGAGCAATGACCAGGCGGACATCGTGGTCATCGACTCCCTGCTTTCCGAAGAGGCAGTGCTCGGTTATGAGTACGGCTACGCCACCGCAGAACCCGACTCCCTGACCATCTGGGAGGCCCAGTTCGGCGACTTCGCCAACGGCGCCCAAGTGGTGATCGACCAGTTCATCAGCTCCGGCGGCGAGAAGTGGGGCCTGCTCTGCGGCTTGGTGATGCTGCTGCCCCACGGCTACGAAGGCCAGGGCGCCGAGCACTCCTCGGCTCGACTGGAACGCTTCCTGCGACTCTGTGCCAATCACAACATGCAGGTCTGCAATCCCACCACCCCGGCGCAAATCTTTCACCTGTTGCGCCGGCAGATGATCAGGCCCTATCGCCGCCCCCTGATCGTGATGTCGCCGAAAAGCCTGCTGCGCCATCGCCTCGCCACTTCCACCAAGCAAGCCTTGGTCGATGGCGACTTTCAATTGGTGATCGACGAGATCGACGAGATCGATCCGAAGAAGGTCAAGCGACTGATCCTATGCTCCGGCAAAGTCTACTACGATCTGTTGGAAACCCGTCGCTCCCGAGGCCTCGATGACGTGGCGATCATACGCATCGAACAACTCTACCCCTTTCCGCAGAAGGCCTTTGACAAAATCATCCGCCGTTACAAAAATGTGAAAATGTATATCTGGTGTCAGGAAGAACCGCAGAACCAAGGGGCCTGGGATCAAATCAAACACCATTTCTATCCACTAACCGCCAAGGGCAAGGCACTGCATTATGTCGGCCGGCCCACCGCTGCCGCACCGGCCGTCGGCTATCGCACCGTCCACGTCTCACAGCAGGAGACGTTGGTCGACGAGGCCCTCTCCGGACGTATCAATCCACGCATGAACTACAGGAATTAGACGAATCAATGAGCATTGAGTTACGCGTTCCCCAACTCCCCGAGTCTGTCTCGGACGCGACCATACTAAGCTGGCATAAGCAGCCAGGAGAGGCAGTAGAGCAGGATGAAGCCCTGGTGGATCTGGAGACCGACAAGGTCGTGCTGGAGGTGCCGGCACCGCAGGCCGGGGTGTTGAAAGAGATCCGTTTCAGCGATGGCGACACCGTTCAGGCGGAGGATGTCCTTGGCCTCATCGAGGCAGGTGCTGCCGTCGCCAGTGCTCCAGCTGCCGAGGAGGACCTCTCCCAGGATGAGGTCTCCGCCCTCTCCCCCTCGGTACGACGTTTGATCAATGAGACAGGCATAGATCCCACCACCATCCAAGGCAGCGGCAAGAACGGGCGTATCCTCAAGGCCGACGTGGAAGCGGCTCTCGAAATCCGCGAGGCAGAAAACACGAAGCCAACCGAGCAGCAAGCGATCGCCCCCCGCATCGCGGAACCCATACCGGCGCCGGTAATCACCGACGGCAGACCCGAAGAGCGGGTTCCCATGACGCGTCTGCGTAGACGCGTCGCGGAGCGCCTGGTGGAAGCACAACACACGGCAGCCATCCTCACCACCTTCAATGAAGTCAACCTGCAGGCGGTATCCGATCTGCGGGTGCGTTACCGAGATACCTTCGAAAAACAACACGATGTACGGCTCGGCTTCATGTCCTTCTTCGTCAAGGCCTCGGTGGAGGCACTGAAGCAATATCCCATCATCAACGCTACGGTAGATGGGGACGACATCCTCTACCACGGCTACTTCGATATCGGTATCGCGGTTTCATCACCTCGGGGCCTGGTGGTGCCGATCCTGCGCGACGCCGATCAGCTCGGCTTTGCTGATATCGAAAAACGCATCAAGGTGTTCGGCAACAAGGCCAAGGAGGGATCTCTGAGCTACGAAGACCTCACCGGCGGTACCTTCTCCATCACCAACGGCGGTGTCTTCGGCTCCATGCTCTCAACCCCCATTCTCAACCCGCCGCAGAGCGCCATTCTCGGTATGCACTCGATCCAGCAACGGCCGATGGTGGAGAAAGGGGAGATCGTCATCCGGCCAATGATGTATCTGGCCCTCTCCTACGACCACCGCATCATCGACGGGCGTGAGGCCGTGCAGTTTCTGGTCACCATCAAGCAGTTGCTGGAGGACCCGAGCCGCCTGCTGCTGGAGATCTGACCCTGAAAATCGATGCGCAAACCACAACCTGTACTCTGATCGAGAAACCGCCAATGGATACGACCAGCCGCAAATAAAAAACCAACGGTTTGATATGGCGGGGCTGTGCATGTATCGGTGTGGGGCGTCGGTCAGGCTCCGGTGTTGGGTAGTAAAGCATCGCTGAGCCATCACTTTACCCGGAGCCTGCTCTTACACTATTCTTTTGCGCAAGCAGCTGTTTTATATAAAAACAAGCTAACAACAAGCAACGAATCGCATCCAGTCATGCCTTCGCCCCTACATGAGTCAGCCATCAGTGCACAGGACTAAAAGATGACACAGATCCGCCAGGATGACCTGATCCAGAGCATCGCCGACGCCCTGCAATATATCTCCTATTACCATCCTGCCGATTTCCTCAAGGCGATGGGCGAGGCTTGGCAACGGGAACAAAACCCCGCCGCCAAGGACGCCATGGCGCAGATCCTGGTTAACTCGCGAATGTGCGCCGAGGGCAAGCGCCCGGTCTGCCAGGATACCGGTATGGTGGTGGTCTTTCTCAAGATCGGCATGCAGGTGCAGTGGCAGGGCGACATGACGGTCAGCGAGATGGTCAACGAGGGGGTGCGACACGGCTACTCCCATCCCGACAATCTGTTGCGCTTCTCCATGGTCAGCGATCCCCTGGGCAAACGCAAGAACACCCTCGACAACACACCGGCTATCGTGCATATCCAGCTGGTGAAGGGCGACAAGGTGGAGATCAAGATTGCCGCCAAGGGAGGCGGCTCGGAGAACAAATCCCGCTTCAAGGTGCTCAATCCCTCCGACTCGCTGGTCGACTGGGTGCTCAACGAAGTACCGAAAATGGGCGCCGGCTGGTGCCCGCCCGGTATGCTCGGCATCGGCGTCGGCGGCAGCGCCGAACAGGCCATGCTGCTGGCCAAAGAGTCGCTGATGGAGCCCATCGATATCCACCAGCTGCTGGAGCGAGGCCCTGACAACCGCAAGGAGGAGCTGCGCCTGGAGCTCTACGACAAGGTCAACGCCCTGGGCATCGGCGCCCAGGGGCTCGGCGGCCTAACCACCGTGCTCGACGTCAAGATCAGCGACTTTCCCACCCATGCCGCCTCTCTGCCGGTGGGCATGATCCCCAACTGCGCCGCCACCCGCCATGTGGAGTTCACCCTCGACGGCTCGGGCCCCGCCGTCCTCACGCCACCGCAACCGCAGGATTGGCCCGACGTCGTTTGGGAGGCCTCAGCCGATGCCCGCCGGGTCAACTTAGACCGGATTACCCGGCAGGAGATCGCCACATGGCAGCCCGGCGACCTGATTCTGCTCAGTGGCAAGCTGCTGACCGGCCGTGACGCAGCCCACAAGCGTCTCGCCGATCTCTTCGCCAAGGGCGAGTCCCTGCCGCGGGGAGTCGACTTCCACAACCGCTTCATTTACTACGTCGGCCCGGTTGATCCGGTGCGCGATGAAGTGGTCGGTCCCGCCGGCCCCACCACCGCCACCCGCATGGACAAGTTCAGCGAGGTGATGCTGGGCCAGGCGGGCTTGCTCGGCATGATCGGCAAGGCCGAGCGGGGACCGACCGCCCTGGAGGCGATCAAAAAACACCAGGCGGTCTACCTTATGGCCGTCGGCGGCGCCGCTTACCTCGTGGCCAAAGCAATCAAGGGCTCCCGCCTGCTCGCCTTCGAGGATCTCGGCATGGAGGCGATCCGGGAGTTCGAAGTGGTCGACTTCCCGGTCACCGTCGCGGTCGACAGCCGCGGTACCTCGATCCACCAGACAGGCCCCGCCGAATGGCGAACGAAAATCGGAAAAATACCTGTAGTCACGGAGTAGATGATCATGAGCCACTACAAAGCCTTTCGCATTCGCAAGGACAACCAGGTCCACACAGCCGGTATCGAGTCGCTGGAACAGTTGCCAGCGGAACCGGGCGAGTTATTGATACGCGTCAATTACTCCAGCGTCAATTACAAGGATGCCCTGGCCGGCACCGGCAAGGGTCAGATCCTGCGTCGCTTTCCGCTGACCGGCGGTATCGATGCCGCTGGTGAGGTGACACAGAGCAAAGACAAGCGGTTCAAGGAGGGCGATCCGGTAATCGTCACCGGTTATGATCTCTCCGCCAGCCATGACGGCGGTTACGCGGAGTACCTCAAGGTCAGCGCCAACTGGGTCGTCCCTCTACCGGACGGCCTGAGCCTGAGAGACTCGATGGTGCTCGGTACCGCCGGGTTCACCGCCGGCTTGGCGCTGCATCGCATGGAGGTCAACGGCCAGCGTCCCGACATGGGTCCGATCCTGGTCACCGGCGCCAGCGGCGGCGTCGGCAGCTTCGCCGTCAACATCTTCGACGGCGAGGGCTACGAAGTTACCGCGGTCACCGGCAAAGCCGACCAACACGCCTATCTGGAGCATCTGGGCGCCCAGGAGGTCATCGGACGAGACAAGGTAAAAACCGGCCACCACGCCCTGGAACGGGGCATGTGGGGCGGTGCGGTGGACAGTGTGGGCGGCGAGATGCTGTCCGGCATCACCCGTACGGTCAAACCCTGGGGCAATATCGCCTGCATCGGCCTGGCCGGCGGTCACGAACTGAACACCACGGTGATGCCCTTCATCTTACGCGGTGTCAGTCTGCTGGGTATCGACTCGGTAAGTTGCCCCTACAAGATCCGCGAAGAGATCTGGCAACGGCTCGCCACCGACCTCAAGCCAAGACAGTTGGACGAGATCGTTAGCCGAACCGTCTCACTGGAAGGGCTGCCGGCGGTCTTCGACGAGATGCTGGAGGGGCGGATACTGGGGCGGGTACTCGTAGAGTTATGAGTGTTTAGTTGATCGTGTGCGGCTTGTCGCACAGATTATGGAATCCCCCCGCCCGGTCGCTTAGAAAAGAACCTTACTTACGGTTTTTAAGTGTTATTCCTAGAATATTAGCAAAGCATAAAGTATAACCGACTTACACTGAACGCGCCCTCGCGCCGGATTAGTAATAACTAGAACCGATACCCTTTCGGCACCACCACTATCCCCTTCGGTGAGATGGTGAAGCGGGCGGCATCCTTCTCCTTGTTGAAACCGATACGTTCGCCCGGCGGCACGTCCACCCCCTTGTCGATGATGCAATTCTCCAGCTGGGCACCCTCTCCCACCTTGACACTGTCAAACAGGATTGAGTCGTGGATCACCGCCTCATCACCGATCCGCACCAGCGGGAAGAGGATCGAGTGTTGCACGCTACCACCGACTATAACCACACCGCCACCGACGATGGAGTTGATGAAGATACCCTCGCTGCCCGAAATACCCGGCACAGTACGCGCTGGCGGATTCTGACTCTGGTAAGTACGGATCGGCCACTCCGGCTGATAGAGATCGAGCGAGGGCTCTGCATCGAGCAGCCCCATATTGGCCTCATAGTAGCTGTCGATGGTTCCCACGTCGCACCAGTAGCGATCGGGACTGACGCGCCCCTTCTCGCCGCCGAAACGGTAGGCATAGACCCCGTTGTCGCCGATCAGGCGGGGAAGGATATCCTTGCCGAAATCGTGGCCCGAATCCCCTCGCACACTATCCTGCTCGAGGATCTCGATTAAACGTTCCATGGAAAAGACATAGAGACCCATGGAGACTAAAGCGCTATCGGGATCCTCCGGCATCGCCACAGGCTGCTCAGGTTTCTCCTGGAAGTCGATAACCCGACCCTGCTCGCTCACGCTCATGACCCCGAACTGGTGCGTCTGCGACAGCGGCACCCTCATACAGGCCAAGGTGACATCCGATTTGTGATCCTCGTGATAGGCGATCAGGGGTGCATAATCCA
>JASFJY010000120.1:0-8034 GCA_050119415.1 Chromatiales bacterium
GGCGCGGCGCATCAAAGCTTGTGTACGGAAATCGGATACTGTGGCGCGTCTCGGAGGCGACGAGTTTACGATTATATTAAACAAGCTGCATGATACTTCCCGCATCGGGGCCATAGCGCAGAAGATCATCGAAAGCTTGTCCGAACCCTTCAATCTGAGTGAAGAGCAAGCCTTTGTATCCGCCAGTATCGGTGTCACCGTCTACCCTGATGATGGATTAGTTGCCGCGGAGTTGTTGAAAAATGCAGATCAGGCGATGTTTGCCGCGAAGCAGAACGGCGGAACCCGGGTGAACTATTTCACCAAGTCGATGCAGGAGGCGGCACAGCAGCGAATGCGGCTGACCCGGGATATCCACGAGGCAATGGCTAAAGACCAGTTCTCTGTCTACTACCAGCCTATCGTTGCGCTCGCCAGCGGTCGTATCCACAAGGCTGAGGCGTTATTGCGCTGGAAACATCCAGAGCATGGTTATATCAGCCCTGCCGCCTTCATACCGGTTGCCGAAGAGACCGGTGCCATCCACGAGATCGGCAACTGGGTGTTCAAGGAGGCCGCGCAGAGGATCAAGGCCTGGCGTTCGAGCTACGATCCTCGTTTTCAGATCAGCGTCAATAAATCGCCTGTGCAGTTTTTAGCGGAGGGAGTTGCCAATATCGAATGGCTGGATTACCTGCAGCAACACGGGGTGACGCCTAAAGGGGTAGTGATCGAAATTACTGAGGGTATGTTACTGAAGGCGACAGCCAATTGCTCTGACCGGTTGCGCCAGCTCCGCGAGGCAGGCATGCAGGTGGCCATCGACGATTTCGGAACCGGCTACTCATCCCTTGCCTATCTCAAACGATTCGAAATCGACTACCTGAAGCTCGACAAGTCTTTTGTCAGTAATCTGGAGACCGATGCCAGCAATCTTGCATTGTCCGAGGCTATCGTTGTGATGGCACATAAACTGGGGATCCGGGTAATCGCCGAGGGCGTGGAGAGCGAAGCCCAGCGCACCATTCTGAAAAAGATCGGTTGCGACTATGCCCAGGGCTATCTATTTGCCAAACCGATGCCCGCGGATAAGTTTGAGCTGTTGTTGCAAAACGAATCTGACAAAGTCAACTGTGCGTGATTTTTGTGTAATCGCATGCTGCATGATTCATCGATTCGGTTTGATGTTAAAGAGCCATTGGTTAATTCATAAACCGGTGCATGACGGGCGAAATGCACTCGATTCAGAATTGATAAAAGGTTCCTTAAGAAATTGAAGGGATTTCACCACATGAACCCAATGCAGTGACCGTTCCTCGGGAAGGAGGGGCCTGTCTTTATATACCGCTGCGAGTCAGGAGGCAGTAACTGTGAAAATTAATCTTCCAATTACCGATAACGAGGTAACATTCGGAGAGAATGAGCGAATAATCTCGACTACCAATCTCAAAGGCATCATTACGTCGGTTAACGATGCGTTCGTCCACATCAGCGGTTTCAGTCGGGACGAATTGATCGGTTTCAGTCACAATGTGGTACGTCATCCCGATATGCCTCCCATGGCGTTTGAGAACCTATGGCGTTCCGTCAAGGCGGGCAAGCCGTGGATCGGATTGGTGAAGAATCGATGCAAGAACGGTGACTACTACTGGGTGCATGCCTATGTCTCACCCGTCTACGAAGGCGATCAAATAGCCGGCTACCAGTCGGTCAGGTATCTGCCCAGTCGCGAACAGGTTGACCGTGCGGAGAAGCTCTATGCCCAGATCAACAAAAAGGGTGGCGAGCTTGGATTGATCGGTAAGCTGAGATTTCGTCTCAACTACACCCATCGGGCCTTCTTCACCATTTTGTGCCTGATGCTGGCCATCATCGGTGTTGAATTCATGACCGGTCGGCTCTCTACACTTTACAGTGTAATCCTTGCGCTGGTCGGTGTGCCCTTGGTGGGCGCTATCGCCTATTTTCTCACCAGGCCGCTCGCGCGCCTGCGGGCCATCGGCAAAGCCACTGCCGACAACGATCTGCTGGAGTTCGTCTACTCTGGCAATGGACAGGAGGCCGCCACGGTCGAGCACGCCATACTGATGCTGCAGTCGAAGCTCAATACGGCCGTGGGTCGCTTGCACCACTTTTCCGACTTTCTCTGCAGCGCCGCGGAGAGTTCGTCATCGGCTGCCAAGAACAGTGATGAGAATGTGCAGAAGATAGAGTCGGAGGTCGAGCAGGTGGCCACCGCGGTCAATGAGATGAGCGCCACGGTCGAGGAGATCGCCCGCAACGCCAACAGTACCGCCGAGAAGACCCTGTCGACCAAGTCCCAGGTGGATGATGGCACCACCACCTTGAGCGACGCCATGACCGAGATTACCGATCTTAGTCAACATGTGGAGAGGACCGGCGAGGTGATCAATAAGTTGAATCAGGATTTCCGCAACGTGGATACGGTGCTGCGTTTCATCGAAGAGATCTCGGAACAGACTAATCTGCTGGCGCTGAATGCGGCCATCGAAGCGGCCCGGGCCGGTGAGCATGGTCGGGGTTTTGCCGTGGTCGCTGATCAGGTGCGTATGTTGGCGAATCAGACCAAGGAATCCACCACCAACATCAAATCCCTGCTCGTGGCGCTCGATGGCGACATGAACACAGTGATTAAAGATATGGATAGAAGTCGGGGTCAGATGCAGCATGTCTTGGAAAAGAGCGAGCATCTTCGTGAGGACCTGAATCTTATCCAGGAGTCTATCCTCACCGTGACTGATATGAACACCAGCATCGCCAGCGCGGTCGAGGAGCAGCACACAGTGGTGGAGGAGATCAACCGCAACATCCACAACATCAGCGAGATCTCAAACCAGACCGCCCAGGGTGCGAGGGAATCCACCCAGGCCGCCACAGAGCTGGGCGATACTGCGCAAGCGCTGGAAGTTCTGATCAAACAGGTCACCAGCTGAATATCCTTCCAACGACAAGGGTGCGGCTCTGCTGCACCCTATACTTCGGGCTGTGAACTCAGCGTGATTTATTATTACCCCGGCAACCAAATATGACTAGGTCGATTACACTTTGTACTTTGCCGATATAGCAAAAAATAACACGCAAATACCTAAAGTTACTTTATTTTCTAGCGTTCGGGTGAAATATTCGGGGTAGAGCAAGTTTTGATAACGCAGTCAGTTGGATAGCATACGGCGGCCTGTCTTTTAAGATCAATCGGTTGGTGACTTCAAGCCAGCCCTTGCTCGGTGTTGTGGCTGTTGCCAAGGGAATCACCCTTGCCGGTGAGCCACGCCTTGATCAAGGATAGGCTTGAAGCCCTGAGCACGATATATTTGCTTGCCGGGCGAATAAAACAGGATGAGTGCAATATTTACTACCCGAATCAGCTGTACCTGCTTTAATTAACCTGATAGCGAGTAAGCGCAGTTTTCAGAGTGTGAATGGAGAGACAGTAAGCAGACCCTCTCTGCGGATGTTATAGGTTTCACTATGAAAAGGAGAATGGAGCTATGAAATTCAAAACGAAAATATGCTTTGCGGCTTCGGCATTGGCACTAACGGTACAAAGTGCGGTATTCGCCAATCCGCCCTACAAGCCAGACCTGGTGAATGGTGGCAATCGTTGGACGATTACCGCTTATTTTGACAACAGTACCGTCCATGCTCAGGCGGCGACCCAAGGTATCTGCTTTTACCCTGACGGTGTTTCAGGTACCCATCAGCGCTATAGATGGGTTTCCGACACCTATCCCGACTGGAACGGTATTGCCACCCAGGAGGGTGATCAGGTCTTTATGCATGGCGATTTCCAATGGCCATATGGCGAGAAGAAAGATGGTGGTCATGACAGCATGGAGTGGGAGATCGTCACTGTGAGCCGCAAAAATGAAGGGGCGGGCCACTGGAGGGAGTGGGTTGAAGACGGTGGCTTCGGTAATACGATCGGCTTTGCTAATGCCAAGTTAGTGCGTGTCGGAAAATGCGAGTACGAAACAGCTGAGGAGGCGTTCAAGGCAGGCTACAATCTTGAGCTGCCGAAGGACGAAGATGGTAACGTCCTCTACAATCCGGTGGGACTGTCCCCTGACAAACTCCAGTAATCTGGTGTAATAAACACCTACAGGTGTGCTGGATAAGCTTGTTGATCCGTAGCAGGCAATGGTTATCGATAGAGCCGCCCTGTTGAAAAACTGGGCGGCATTCTGTTCTGCTTGGCGCTGTCTACGGGAAGACGGGCCGTGCAGCGGATTGGTTAGAGTCTGAAAAAAGAATCATTCGCGTTAATCGCCTGGGATAAGCGTTTATTTGCGGTTTTCTGATAGAAACCACCGATCTGTGCGAGCCAACCAGGGCTCATGATTCGAGCCCGATTCAGGGTAGAATCTCCTCCCATGGAAGCCACTTTTGTTCATCTCCGCGTCCACTCGGAATACTCCCTGGTGGACGGCTTAGTGCGGATCAAACCACTGGTCAAGCAGGTGGCTGAGGCGGGTATGCCGGCGGTGGCCCTGACTGACCAGTCCAACCTCTTCGCCCTGGTGCGCTTCTACCAGGCGGCCCTGGCCGCCGGAGTCAAGCCCATTGCCGGGGCCGACGCCTGGATCCGCAATCCCGAGGATGCCAACAACCCCTTCCGCCTGCTGCTGCTGGTGCAAAACCAGGTGGGCTACAAGAACTTGACTCGGTTGGTCTCACGTAGCTACCGGGAGAATCAGCACCTGGGTCGCCCGCTGATGGAGCGGCAGTGGCTCGACGGCAACACCGAGGGATTGATCGCGCTCTCAGCCGGTCTCCACGGCGACGTGGGTCGGGCCCTGCTGGCGGGCAACCAGGCCGAGGCGGTGCGTCTGCTAGGCCAGTGGCAGGCCCTGTTCGGTGACCGCTACTACCTGGAGCTGCACCGCACCGGCCGCCCCGACGAGGAGCGCTGTTTGCACGACAGTGTTGCGCTAGCCGCCCAGTACGGGGTGCCAGTGGTGGCCACCAACGACGTCCACTTTCTCCACAAGGAGGACTTCGACGCCCATGAGGTGCGGGTCTGTATCCACGAGGGGCGCACCCTCGACGATCCCCGGCGGCCCAAGAACTACAGTGAACAACAGTACCTGCGCAGCCAGCAAGAGATGCAGGAGTTGTTCGCCGACATCCCCGAAGCGCTGGAGAACACGGTCGAGATCGCCAAGCGCTGCACCATCGAGCTGACCCTGGGCAAGAATTTCCTGCCCGACTTTCCCATCCCCGAGGGGATGACCATCGAGGAGTTCCTCGCCGCCGAGTCGCGCAGGGGATTGGCGTGGCGGCTCGAGCGCATTCTCGACCCGCGGGCCCCCGACTACGCCGAGCGGCGCAAGGTCTACGACGACCGCCTGCAGGTGGAGCTCGATGTCATCAACACCATGGGCTTCCCCGGCTACTTCCTCATCGTTGCCGACTTCATCCAGTGGGCCAAGGACAACGACATCCCGGTGGGCCCGGGGCGCGGCTCCGGCGCCGGCTCCCTGGTGGCCTACGCCCTGAAGATCACCGACCTTGACCCCATCGAACACGAGTTGTTGTTCGAGCGCTTCCTCAACCCTGAACGTGTCTCCATGCCCGACTTCGATGTCGACTTCTGCATGGACAAGCGCGACCAAGTGATCGACTACGTGGCGCGTCGCTACGGCCGCGATTCGGTCTCCCAGATCATCACCTACGGCTCCATGGCGGCCAAGGCGGTGGTGCGCGACGTGGGCCGGGTGCTGGGCCACCCCTATGGCTTTACGGATCGGGTGGCCAAGATGATCCCTTTCGAGATCGGTATGACCCTGGACAAGGCGCTGGAGGAGAGCGACGACCTCAAGGAGGCCTACCGGGATGACGATGAAGTTACCGAACTCATCGACATGGCCAAGAAGCTGGAGGGTTGCGCGCGCAACGCGGGCAAGCACGCCGGCGGCGTGGTTATTGCGCCGGGCCTGCTGACCGACTTCACTCCCCTCTACTGTGAACCCAGCGGCGAGGGCCTGGTGACCCAGTTCGACAAGGACGACGTGGAGAAGGTGGGCCTGGTCAAGTTCGACTTTCTTGGCCTGCGCACGCTGACTATCGTCGACTGGGCCCTGAAGGCGGTCAACGCCGAACGGGCCAAACAGGGTCTGGAAGCGGTCGATATCAATACCATCCCGATGGATGACGAGGCCTCCTTCCGCCTGCTCAAGAGCGCCGAGACCACCGCCGTGTTCCAGTTGGAATCCCGCGGTATGAAGGAGCTTATCAAGAAGCTGCAACCCGACTGCTTCGAAGACATCACCGCCCTGGTGGCCCTGTTTCGCCCCGGCCCGCTGCAATCGGGCATGGTGGACGACTTCATCAACCGCAAGCATGGCCGGGCCAAGGTCTCCTATCCACACCCCGACCTGGAGCCGATCCTCAAGCCTACCTACGGCGTTATCCTCTACCAGGAGCAGGTGATGCAGATCGCCCAGGTGCTGGCCGGCTACTCGCTGGGCGGCGCCGACTTGTTGCGCCGCGCCATGGGCAAGAAGAAGCCGGAGGAGATGGCCAAGCAGGGCAAGATCTTCCGCAAGGGCGCGGTGGAGCGGGGCGTGGAGGAGGCCACCGCCACCTACATCTTTGATTTGATGGAGAAGTTCGCCGGTTACGGTTTCAATAAATCCCACTCCGCCGCCTACGCTCTGGTCTCTTACCAGACCATGTGGCTGAAGGCCCACTACCCGGCTGCCTTCATGGCGGCGGTCTGCTCGGCCGACATGGACAATACCGACAAGGTGGTGCCGCTTATAGAAGAGTGCCGGCGCATGGAGCTCAAGGTGGAGCCGCCCCAGGTCAACCTCTCCGACTACAAATTCACCGCCGCCGACGAAAAGACCGTGGTCTACGGTCTCGGCGCCATCAAGGGGGTAGGCGAGTCGGCTATCGAGTCGATCATCCAGGAGCGGGAAAAAGCCGGCCCCTACAAGGATATCTTCGAGTTTTGTCGTCGCATCGACCTGCGCAAGGCAAACAGAAGAGTTATGGAATCCCTGGTACGCGCCGGTGCCCTCGACGGTCTCGGTAAAAACCGCGCGACCTTGATGCTGCAACTGCCGCTTGCCCTAAAGCTCGCCGAGCAGCACCATGAGATGGAGGCCATGGGTCAAAACGACCTCTTCGGCATGGGCGACCCCCAGCCCGCCGAGGCGAGCCATGCCCAGGTCATCCCCAACGACGTGGAGGAGTGGCAAGAAGAGCAGCGTCTGCAGGGCGAGAAGGATACCCTCGGCCTCTACCTGACCGGGCATCCCATCGATCGTTACTCCGACGAGCTGGTCCAGGTCGTCACCAGCCGTATCGGCGATCTCAGCCTAGACAGCAACGGTGGCGGACAGGGGCAGCGCCGTAAGGGTGTTTCCGTAGTTGTTGCCGGGCTGGTGGTTGGCGCAAGTCACCGTCAGACCCAACGCGGGCGCATGGGTACCGTTGTGCTCGATGATCGCAGTGGGCGGATCGAGTGTACGCTTTTCAGTGATACCTACGAGACCCATCGTGAGCTGGTGTCCGCTGATAAGATCCTGGTCATCTCTGGCAGTCTCAACTATGACGAGTTTCGAGGCGGGCTGAGTATCCGTGTCGACAACGTGCTGACCTTCGAGCAGGCACGGGCGCATTATGCGGGATTGCTCAATCTCAACGTTAAGCTCAATGGGCTCGATGCGGGTGGATTTCGGGAGAAGTTGCAGCAGATTCTGCACCCGTTCCGAGGCGGTGCTACCGGCATTCGACTGCACTACCAGGCGAAGCAGGCAAGTGGAGATATCCTGTTGGGGCAAGAGTGGCGGGTCAATCCCACCGATGAGTTGTTAAGAAGATTGGAACAACTGGTTGGGCCGGGAGCGGTAAATGTTGCGTATCGCTCGAAGGTGAAAACCAATTAATTATGGGCGAATTAATCCGGCAACCAAATATGTCGTGTTCAGCCGCAGTATGCCAGCCAACAGCAAGGCATCAAAACGCCGCTGTAGCACTCCTACAGCAAGTTTTGATAACACAGTCTGTTGGCTGGCATACCGCGGCCTG
>JASFJY010000121.1:0-7970 GCA_050119415.1 Chromatiales bacterium
TCCAGGTCCAGTTGCCGGGTGAGACTGTGCAGGTGCCAGGCACCCAGCGCCTTGGGCCGCATGACCTTCGCGAGACTCGCACCGTCCATATCGAGCAGTTCCTGGTCGTCGAGAAGCCCGGCGGCATGAAATACACCAGCCAGTGGTGGCATGTCGCTCGCGATATGCTCCAGCAGCGCTTGCAAGGGAGCCGCCTCGGCGACGTCCACGGCAGCGGCGTGGACCCGCACCCCTGCTGCACGCAGCTCGTCGACCGCGGCCTGTGCCGCCGCATTGCCGGCACCGCTGCGGCTGGCCAGCACCAGGTGGCAGGCACCCTGTGCCGCCAGCCAGTGCGCCATCCCCAAGCCGAAGCCACCGAAGCCACCAGTGATCAGATAGGTCGCATTGGGGCGGACCCGCAGGGCCGCATAGGGTTTGCCGATGATCTCGGACGCGGAAACATTCGACAGCGATCTGACCTGCGCCATAGCATTACGATTCCTTGTGCCGCCCTTTTGCGAGGCCGGCAGATGAATTTCTTCACCAGCGAGTCGTGGCAGTAGCGACTGCAGCAGTGACTGCAACTTCGGCAGTAGATCGGTAGGAGAAGCCAGGGCTTCATCGATCAGGTCCAGTCGGCTCAGTTGGACCTGGAACTTGCCCAACGCAAGCTTCAAGGGGGCGCTAGTCGAGTCCTGCGCATCCAGAAGCTCTATATAAGCACCGCGATGCGCCAACAAGGCATCGATATCGATGTGCGGGCGTTGCCCTGAGGTGGTGACGACCATGTCGAATCCGTCCTCCGGTGCAAGTTCACGCACGCGGGTCATAAGATCGGATGCGTCCAAGAACAACCGGCCAGTGTGAGCGTCGGGTACATGCGTTGTGATGCCGACACAGTTGCAGCCGTAGGTATTGCCGAGCAGCATCAGCGCCTGCCCGGCAGTACTGTCACTGCCCAGGACCAACAGTGTCGATCCAGTGTTCACCCGGCCGTAGTCATGCAGCACCCGGTAAGCCAGTGCAAGCGCGGACAGGGCACCGGCCGCGGCAGCGGGGTCCCATCCAGCAGGCCGCTTCGCGAACAGGGCGGAGGTCGGATCCAGGGCCACAAATCGACTTAAAGTTCCCCGATAGCAGACGATGACAGCGTCGCCAGGTTGCCACTCCCGCACCTTGCCTCCCGCGCGGGCAATGCGTGCACTGACCTCCCAAAGGATGTCCTCGTCCGCATTGGGTGCATCGAAGACGGCGGACTGGACCTCGATTTCGATCTCGTGTGGTTCGGGTACGCGACGCGACACCGCCTGGTATTCAACGCCGCTCGCCTGTGCCAGGGCTGCCGGTGCCAGCTGGAAGTTATCACTATCGGCAATCCCATACAGTCTCGGCCGAGGCGCCTCGTCCAGCTGGCTGCGGCTCAAGCGAAACACAAACTGTCTCTCACCACGCAGAGCGATCTCGGATTCCCGCGCGCCCACGACACAGGCGTCTACGATTTGCTTGATCGAAGCCCGCAGGCTTGTGCTCTCGATATCGACACTGGCGCACTGCAATGACGGCAATTCCGCCGCGGCGACCCTGGCCAACCCGATGATCGGACTCAATGAGACACCGTCACAACGATCGCTTTCCATCACCCGCTGCGCATCGCAGGTTATCAGGCACACACGAAGCGGTACTGGGAGCGATAGGGCGTTGACGGTTTGCAGGAATCCGAGTGCGGCTGTGCTTGCGCTCACCCCAACCGGGTCATCCGTGTCGGGCTCCAGGGCCTGTGCATAGAGCAGGCTCACCGAGGACCAGTCCTTGAAGTAGCGTTGATCTTCTACGAAACGGGCGAACTGTTCCGGATCGGTAGGGTCGAGGCAGTATTCACGATCACTGATTTTGCGGTAGGCGGATTCTGCGAACAGGGTGACGACCGGGATCATCAGGTCCCGAGAGATAGCCTGGTGCATCTCCAGGCCACGTCCCTCATGCTTAACGATCAGCACGAAACAGGTGGTCGCGTCCACCTTGCGCGGGGCATCCTCGTCGTGGTTTGCGATTTCGCGCCAACTTGCCTGGTAGGCCCATTTGTCGAGCAACTGGCGCGGGTCGTCGTGGGCCCCTCGCAGCGACTGGCAACACAGGTCGAGAACCTCGACGACGACGCGGCCTTGCTCGTCGCAGATTCGGATATCGCCGCGTATCGAGCTGCCATCCATCGCATCCACCCGCCCGTGGCAATAGACCACCGCACCGGGACGAGCGTAACAACGCAACTGGCCGATACTGACCGGGATATAGATCTGCCGGCCGTCATTGCCTTGGGCGGGTATCGCGGAAAGCAGCGACTGGAAGCAGGCGTCCAGAATGGTCGGATGAAGTTGATAGTCGGCCGCAGGCAGTTGCAAGCGCGAGTGCGCCTCAATGCGTGCCACGACCTCGCCGTCGCGACGCCAGATCTTTTTCACGCCCCGAAAATACTCACCGTACTGCAGGCCGCGCGCGTCGAGTTCGGCATAGACCTGGTCCGCTGACAATTCCTCCGTGCTGGCCTCGATCAGCGAGGCGATCACCAACGCGGGCGGCGGCACCAATTGCAGGCGCTGCAGCTGCCCAGTTGCATGCAGCATATGCACGGTACAGTCTTGCAGGGTATGGCTGTAGATCGAGAAACTGCCGTCCTGCGGATTGACACAGGTCTGCATCTGGCGTTCGTCGTGGCGTTCCACGACCATGGCGTTATGAAAGCGCAGATTGCTCAGCAAACCGCCGTCACTGTCGGTCAATTCACGGCAGGCGGCCAGGGCCGCCTCGACATAAGCGGCTCCGGGTAGGATCGTCAGACCTTCGACAGTATGGTCTGGCACGTAGGGGAGATAGGCCGTATTGATCTGGCGCTGCCAACTGAGCCTGGGACCGTCCTCGCGCGCGCCCAGCAATGCATGTCTGACAGCTTGGCCGAGCCGGTCCTTCTGCGACTGGGGCGCATCGTTCCAATGACGCTCGCGCTGCCAGGGATAACCGGGGAGTTTCAGATATTCCGGCCTAACGGGGATGATGTGCCGGTTCTGGCCCACTTCGGTGCGGAAACGCCGGCTGGACAAGGCGGTCCATTCGGGGTCGTAGCCATGCACATACAGGGTGGCCAGGGTCGCTCTCAGACTGGCCTGCTCCGGCTCGCGGCGATTCAGTGTGGCAATCAGCATGCCGCCCGCATCTTGCTTGGCAATACACTCCCTGATCGAGCCTGACAGTACCGGGTGTGGTCCGACCTCGACGAAGTCCCGGTAGCCATCGGCCAGCATCTGCTCGAGCGCTGTGTAGAAGTACACCGGCTCGCGCACGTTGCGGCACCAGTATTTGGCATCGAAAGACTCGCTGCCGACTGCCTGCCCGGTAACGGTCGAATACACGGGCAGTACCGGTGACGAGGTTTCCAGGTCGGCGAGGCATTCACGCAATTCGTTCAACAAGGGTTCCATGGTGGGGCTGTGGTACGCGACTTCCACCTGCAACATGCGATTGAAGACGCCTCGCTCCTCCAATTGGTCCGCGATGGCCGTCAGTGCCTTGGTGTCGCCTGCAAGTGTGATCGAGGTGGGCGCGTTCACAGCCGCGATCGATAAGCTGCCATCATAGGCCGCGATCAAGGACTCGGCCGCTGCCTGATCAAGACCGACCGCCATCATCGAACCCTGGCCGGCAGCCTTTTTCTGGATCCGGCTGCGTTGGAAGCTGACCGTCAGCGCCTGCTTCAATGTCAAGATGCCGGATACATAGGCACTTGTGACTTCACCCACACTGTGTCCGATGACCGCTGCTGGAACTATGCCCCAGGATGCCAGCAACTCGACCAGGCTGACCTGTAGAACGAAGTTAGCCGGCTGTGCGATCTGCGTCTCACCTATGCGCGATAGCGACTCCGGCTTAAGCATCTCTTCGAGTATCGACCAACCGGCGAGGTCTTGGAACAGACGGTCACACGACTCCAGGATCTGGCGAAACACCGGCTCGGTGGCATAGAGTTCGCGTCCCATGCCCCACCACTGAGGACCCATACCGGAGAAAACGAACACGGGCCTATCAGGCGTCTGGCTCACCTGTCCCTCGACCACACCTTCGCAAACCTGACCGTCGCGGTAGAGCTTCAGCTGTGAGGCCAGTTCGGCGACATCGGCTCCGCCCACGCACACGCGGTGGCTGTGGTGCGCGCGCCTGCTTCCCGCCGAGTAACACAGGTCGCTGATATCCACGCCGGGGTTGTTCTCGAGATATTGCAGGTATGCGTCGGTCAGCGCCTCCAGCGCCGGCCTAACGCGTGCGGACAGGGGCAGCAGAAACCGGCGTCCGTTGTACTCGGTGGAGGCCTCATCCGCCGCCTCAGCCGGCTTTGGCACATACTCCTGCAATATCGCGCAGGCATTGGTGCCGCCGTAGCCAAACGAGTTGATGGCCGCCAGTACCGGAAGCCCACCCGCGGCCAAGGGCATTGCTTGTTGCGCTATCCTGATATGTAGATCTTCGAACGGGATCGCGGGATTCAGTTCGTTCAGATTCGCCTGAGGCGGCACACAACCATGCTTCAGGCACAGGGCGGACTTGATCAGTCCGGCGACGCCCGATGCAGCCTCCAGGTGCCCGATGCCGCTCTTTACCGCACCGACGATGCAGGGGTTGTCGACCGAACGCTCCTGGCCGATGGTACCGCCGATCGCCGCCATTTCCAGTGGGTCACCGACCGCCGTGCCAGTGCCGTGCGCCTCGAAGTATTGAATATCGCCCAAGGCGACGCCGGCCTTTGCCGCCGCGCGACGGATCAGCTGCTGCTGTGAGATCGGGTTGGGCACTGTTATTCCATCGGTGCGTCCGTCCTGATTGCAGGCCGTTGCCCGGATCAGGGCATAGATGTGATCGCCATCCCGTTGCGCGTCCGCCAGCGGCTTTACGACGATGATACCGGCGCCTTCACCGCGACCGTAGCCATCGGCGCGCGCGTCAAAAGACTTCGACCGGCCGTCTTCGGCAAGAAAACCGCCCTTGCAAAGCCCGATGAAAATCTCCGGTCTGTGCATGACGTTGACGCCACCGACCAGCGCAACCTGACTGGTGCCGTTCCACAGACTCTGACACGCTTGGTCGAACGCGACCATGGAGGCCGAGCAGGCGGTATCGATGGTCATACTCGGACCGCGCAGGTCATAGAAGTACGATAGCCGGTTGGATAACATGGTCAGGGTCATGCCGACCGCTGTATTGGCCGCTATCGTGTGCCGGTTAAGCGGGCTTAACTGAGTAAGCTTATTGTCCAGCATGAAACCGCCAACAAACACACCTGTGTCACTGCCCGCCAGATTCGTAGGATCAATCCCCGCATCCTCCAGCGCCTCCCAGCTCACCTCCAGGAGGAGGCGCTGCTGAGGATCCATCGCCGCAGCTTCGCGTGGTGCCACGCCAAAGAACAGTGCGTCGAATTCATAAATGTTCTCGGTCAGAAAACCGCCACTTCGCACATACATTTTGCCGGGCTTGTTGCGATCACTATCATAGAAGCGTTCGATCTCCCAGCGATCCGGCGGGATATCGATGATGCAGTCCTTACCGGCGAGCAGATTGTTCCAGAACAGCGTCGGACTTGACGCTCCACCGGGAAAGCGACACCCCACGCCGACTATCGCAAGGGGTTCCGGGGGAGTTTTCATTGCTGCACGGATTGTGTTTGCTTCTTTAGTCGCACGGTAAACGGTCATGTTCTGGTCCCTCGCCGTTTCGGTTGGCAAAACGTTCAGGCCTGCAACTTGCGGCAGATGCCTGGCAGACGATCACGACGACAGATATCCGCTAGTGTCGTCGAGCCGAGGATTAGATTAGTACGGGACAGATACAGGGAATACGAACAAGTGCATCGGCAATAAGTGACATTTAAAACTTTAAGATTCTTGATTTTACTTGTAACTTATTGATATGTCGTGAATATTAGATAATATCTGGTAGTGTGGATAAACATGATCACAGAAATAGAAATACAGTGTGGGTTCATCCTGCTCAGTTTCTATGATGTCGGCAGTGGGATTATCTGTATTAGTCGGTGAGCTGTTTGATTAGAGGCGTAAAAATGCCATCCTTCCCGCTCGCTTGACCTTTTCGATTTCTTTGCGACGTTCACGCTGTATTTTTTGGCTGTGCTTTTGATCTTCCTTTGCAATTTCTCGCTGGCGCTTCATCTGTTCTCGATTATCTTTTATCTTTTCCTTGTACGCGTCTTTTACTTCATTGTTCGGCGTATCTGCCAGAATATTTTGCGTAGTAAAAACGAAAACAATAGCGCTAGCAATGATGATCATATTCGCTCTTTTCATTGGATACCTCGCTATAATTAGAGTCTGAAAATGATTATGTCAGTTCACATTAAGCCAGCCTACCTGAATAGAAACTGAATAATTCTCCATGATAAGAATATATATAAAAATCATGGGTATAATGCCGATTCCAGCTAATATTTCATTGAAATTGCGTCTTTGATTGAACGCTTACTTGCTAAAGGCGGTTACCGGCCACGGTCTCGCCACGGGAATCAATCCCCAGCGAAACCATCGCCCTACTCGAGCATCCTTACCGGGCAGCACAGAGTGAAACGGCTGGGAGGGTGTGATGAGCAGCAGGGTTGGACGGGATCTAGTGGACCTGACTGGGCCAAGAACGCTATTTCAGCACCTTTGTCCAGGAATTTATATATTATTATTTGTTAATACAATGGGTTACGGATTTTTTGCTTTCGGATATTCATGGTCTTTTGATATAACTTAAACTCTCATAAAAGCTTCCTATCCTATTGATATTTGGTAATATATTAAGCCGTTAAAGCCGCTGTATTTACTTCTGATAACCACGATATTCTGCATGCATGCCTACAGGTCTGAAGCTGTCCTTCAATTGCTTTAATCCTGGGCGCCCTGCATCCGACCCGTCGTTGACTTGTTGATAATCACTGAGATGTAGTAAAAAATTGCGGAGTTGAAAATATGTTAATCCAGTAAATTGATTTACGCATTTTCTTTCAAGTGAACAAGCTAGTTTAGAATGAATCCTGCCTCCGAAAGAAAACGCCACTAGCTGATCATTAATCAAGACGACTTGCCCGGTTAGTGCGCTTTCTGGCAGATGCCCGGCAAGATCGATGATTCGTTTGGACGATCCATAGCCGCCAGCGCTGCCATGTCGCTCTCTGTGATTGCTTCGCCAATCTTTAAGCAAAGCATGGCAACTTTCAGCATATTCTGGAGTATAAGTCTCTATGCGAACATCCCCGAGTTTTTCAATACGGGATACGTTTCGTCGCACGGTGTAAAGTTCTTTGCCACCCAATTCTGAGTATTTCCTAGGCTCAAATATGTATTGTTCCCTTCGCTTGCGGATACGAAATCCTATTGAGGCAACAGCCTTTGCATCGGCTTCATCGATACGAAAGATTCGGGCAGATCGGTCCTGGTTGAAATCGTTAACCCGCTCTACGCAACGCCGTAAAACAGACGTGTTCATCGGTGTTGGAGCGAGATAGATATCCAGGTGTTCTAAACCCTGATTAGATTCCCAGCGGTAGATACAAATCGAACCCTCATCTTCAGCTAACAGAATTTCCCGATGTCCGGGCCGATGATAAGAAAGTAGTCCTGGAAGGTAATAACTACTACCTGTTGGCTTACTCTCTTGCAAAACTGATGCATAATCTGAGAAGTCATTCAAAGAAACCGCTTTCAAACCGAGAAGAGCACTTGAAGAAGTTAGTGTTGATCGCATATAAACTCTGTTGTTTTACCTAAATGGCATTCGGACGTGGGGCGCGAAATATTGTTATTTATCAGTGTGCTCTAGTCAATGAAAATCTTACAAAAGATGATTCATTTAGCATTCGCGTGGGTTTGCTAGTTAACGTAAAGCTAAGATCATCGTTATTAATAATGAAATTATAAGCACTTGATATCTTCGTTAGGTCTTAAACA
>JASFJY010000122.1:0-7921 GCA_050119415.1 Chromatiales bacterium
GGGCGGTATCATGTTCGAACCTGTGATGTACGGCTACCTGGAGCCGGGGCATATCCTGCAGGCCTGTGCGCTCACCATTATCGTCAGCCTCATCGCTTCACTGATCCCCTCCTGGCGCACGGTGCGGCTGAAGCCGGCGGAGGTGTTGCGATGACAACACGGCGCAGCCGGATGCCTCTGACCCTGCTGATGACCCTGGCATGGCGTAATCTCTGGCGCCACCGGCGGCGTACCCTGATCACGCTCAGCTCCATTGCCATCGGCTTCGGCTTGGCGGTGTTCTCCATCGGTATCGGTGACGGCAGCCACAACTCCATGATCCGCAACGCCATCAAATTGGGCGAAGGCCACTTGGCGGTACAGCCGCGCGGTTATCAGGAGGCGCCGGCCAACCATAAGTTTCTCGCCGACGGCCGTGCCTTGCTGGCCAAGCTGCAGGGGTTGAATATCCCCGGCAGCGTGGCGCCACGGATTTCCCTGCAGGTGCTTGCCAGCACCGCCAACAACTCCGTGGGCGCCGCTCTTGAGGGCATGAGCATCGGCAGCGATCCCCGAGGGGCGATGCTGCGGCCGAAACTGGTGGCGGGGGCCTGGATCGAGCCCGGAGACGATCGCGGTATCCTCATCGGCGACGGCATGGCGCGCAAGCTCAAGGTCAAGGTAGGCGGCAAGGTGGTGTTGATGGCGGGCAAGCAGGGGGGCGATTCGCAGGCACAGTTGGGCCGGGTGCGCGGTATCTTCGACTCCCATGTGGACGAACTCGACGACTTTCTGGTGCTCAGCGACATCGTCTTCGCCCGCTATTTTCTCGAGGGCGAAGGGGGCGATCCGCAGCGCTACCCGGTGACGCGTTTGGGGCTGCTGCTTGACGATCCGCAGAGCATGGCCCATTGGAAAACGGTGATCGACACAGCAGTGGGAGATGAGCGGGTCGCGGTGCTGGATTGGCATGAGATGATGCCCGACCTGGTGCAGTTCATCGTTATCGATGATGTGGGCAACTACGTTTTCCTGGTGTTGATTCTGATCATGGTGGTGTTCGGCATTCTCAACACCGTGCTGATGAGCGTGCTGGAGCGGACCCGTGAATTCGGCCTGTTGCGTGCCCTGGGTCTGGGACGTTTGCACCTGTTGATGTTGGTCTTCTGTGAATCGATTCTGCTCAGTCTGTTGGCGGTGGTGACCGGCTGGATCGTCGGCGGCGGAACCCACTGGTGGTTCTCCCGTCACGGCCTCGATTTTTCCGCCATGATGGGCGGTGACACGAGCATCATGGGGACCTTCATCGACCCCGTCGTCTATACCGAACTCTCCCAGGGCAGAGTAGTACAGCTGACGGTTATCGTATTCGCCGCTACCCTGGCCTCCGGAATCTATCCTGCGCTCAAGGCTGCGCGGGTGACGCCGGTGGAAGCGTTACGGACCTGAATCGGAGCAATAGAGATGGCGCTTTTGACACTAGAGGGTATTGATAAACGCTACCGCCAGGGCGAGGTGGAGGTGCATGCGCTGCAAGCGATCGATCTGCAGCTGGCGGAGGGTGAATTCGCCGCCCTGGTCGGCCCCTCCGGGTCCGGTAAGACCACGCTGCTTAATATCATCGGCGGACTCGACGCTCCAAGCAGCGGCAGCGTGCGCTTAAACGGCACCGAACTCACCCAATTGAGCGAGTCGTCCCTTTCGGATTTTCGCCTGTTCCAACTCGGTTTTATCTTTCAGGCCTACAATCTGGTTCCGGTATTGAGCGCGTTGGAGAATGTGGAACTGGTGATGGTGTTGCAGGGGCGGCAGGAGCGGGAAAAGCGCGAGCGGGCCGAACACTATCTGCAACTGGTCGGTCTGAGGGAGCAGATGCACCGCCGGCCTTCGGCCCTCTCCGGCGGTCAACAGCAGCGCGTCGCGGTGGCCAGGGCGCTGGCGGCGGGACCACGCCTGGTGCTGGCCGACGAACCCACCGCCAACCTCGACTCGGACAATGCCGGCGCGCTCCTCGACATCATGCACCGCCTCTCCCATGAGGATAAGACCACCTTTCTCTTCTCCACCCATGATCCCCGGGTGATGGAACGGGCGGAGCGCATCATTACCCTGCGCGACGGCCATATCGTCACAGACGAAGAGACCAGCCACTGATGGTATGAAACGGCCGTTTACCCTGTTGCTGATTGTCCTCACGCTGGCGGTTCCTGCAGTGTCGGCCTTCGAGTTCAGCAGTCGTCTCTCCCTGCTCGGCAGTGTGGCACGGGCGGGACCCGGGGAGCTGGGTTATGTCGATGGCGCCGACGAGATCCTTACGGCAGACCAGCAAAGCGCGCGCCTGATGCTGGACGGCGGCGCACAGGAGGACGAGTGGTCGCTGCACCTCAAAGCGGCGAGGGTGCACCTGAACGGATATACCCTCGATGTTTCTCCCGCCACCCTGTTTCGCTACCGGGACCTCACGGGGGAGTGGCACGAGGAACGTAGCGGCGACAGCGCTACCCGCATCGGTTACGAACTGGATCGCGGGCTCTATAAACACCATTTCGAAACGATGACACTGGCGCTGGGGCGTCAGCCTATCGACTGGGGCAGTGGCCGGTTCTGGCAGCCGCTGAATGTCTTCGGCGCCTTCGCTCCCACCGATCTCGATACCGATTACAAACCCGGCATCGATGCCGTCAGCCTTGCAGGGTATCCCAGCCCCTTTTCAGCGATGACCGCCGTCTTTGTGCCGAAGTCGGACGAATATTCCGTCGCGGCGGAACAGAGCAGTGCGATCCACTATCGCGGCCAGGTCGGCGAACGGTCTGAGCTGTCGCTGCTCGGCGGCCGCATCCTCGGCAACCGGGTGCTCGGCGGCGCATTCGAAAGCGCCTGGGGAGGCATGGGTTGGCGTGTGGAGGGCAGCCACTATACCCTGAAGGCCGACCATGAGCAGTTCCTTTTCTGGATCGCCGGTGTCGATTACCAATTCGACAACGGTACGCTGATCGCCGCCGAGTGGCACCACAACGGCCATGGCGCGACGACGCAAGAGGCGTTGGCCGGGATAGTATACGATCCATTGGTCAGCACTGGTCTACAACAACAGCTTGGTGAGACGTTGCTGGGATTGATGTTGGAGCGGGATATCACCCCTCTGCTGCATGGCGGCTACACCCTGCTGATCGGGGCGCTCAAGGATCAACGCAACCATCTGGCAAGCTCGCTGCTGCACCAGTTCACCCTGGTCTACTCCCTAAGCAACGAATCGGACCTGCTCTGCTCCCTGTTGACGACCTCCGGCAAGGGATTGAACAGCACCGGCGAGGTGCAGTCCGAGTTCGGCCATGTGCCGATTTCCATCACCCTGCGGGTGAGGTTCTATTATTAAACCGGCAACTAAATATGTAAGAATCTCTCGATTGCCGTCAACTTTAACGATGGGAGGGAGCTGTCGGACATTATGACCCTGGAAGCCTGGTTCGTTATTGGGGTGGTGATCTTTTGCTTCGGATTGCTCGCCAGCAACCGATTCTCACCCGACCTGATACTCATGGCCGGTCTCACGCTGCTGCTGTTGACCGGCGTGATCACTGTCAGCGAGGCCTTGACCGGTTTTTCCAATGAAGGCATGGCCACGGTGGCCGTGCTCTATATTGTGATCACGGGCTTTCGCGAGACCGGCGGTATCGGTTGGATTGTGCAGGGTGTCTTGGGTAACGCCAGGTCACTGGCACACGCCCAACTCAAACTCATGGCACCGGTAGCCGCTCTCAGCGCCTTTCTCAACAATACGCCCGTAGTGGCGATCTTCATTCCCGCCATTGATGACTGGGCCAAACGCTATCGTCTTTCCGTATCCAAGCTGATGCTGCCTTTGAGCTACGCGGCTATCGCCGGCGGTACCTGTACTCTCATCGGAACCAGCACCAATCTGGTGGTCAACGGTTTACTGAAAAGTGAAGCCGGACTGTCTGCTTTCACCATATTCGAGCTGGCCTGGATCGGCATTCCGATCACATTGACCACCTTCATTTATGTGTTGATTGCGCAACGCTGGCTGTTGCCGGAACGGCGTCCCGCCGTCAGCCGATTTGACGATGCTCGCGAATACACCGTCGAAATGCAGGTGGAGACAGATAGCCCATTGATCGGAAAAAGCATTGAACAGGCCAGCCTGAGACAGCTGCCGGGCCTTTTTTTAGTAGAGATCGAACGGGCAGGAAAGGCATTGACCGCGGTTCCGCCCGACGAGATTTTGCAAGAGCATGATCAGCTGGTGTTCGTCGGTGTGGTCGACTCCGTCGTCGATCTGCAACGCATCAAGGGACTTAAGCCGGCAACCAATCAAGTCTTCAAGCTCGACTCTCCCCGTGAGGACCGTTGTCTTACCGAAGCGGTTATTTCCAACAGCTCTCCATTGGTCGGTAAGACCGTTCGCGAGGGTCGATTTCGCAGTGTCTACAACGCCGCCATCATTGCCATTGCACGCAATGGCGAAAAGCTGCCCGGCAAGATCGGCGACATTAAACTGCGCGCCGGCGACACCTTGTTGATGGTTTCCCGTACCTCCTTTGCCGAGCAGCAAAAAAACTCGAAAGACTTCTATCTGGCCAGCAGCCGCCATGAGCCCCACGGGGTACGTCATGAGCGGGCACCGGTCGCCGTTGCCATTCTGATCGGCATGGTTCTGACGGCGGCACTGGGCTGGTTGAGCATGCTCGAAGCCGCCATGTTGGCCGCCGGCCTGATGATCGTCACGCGATGCACGACCGGACGGATCGCTCGTCGCGCCATAGACTGGCAGGTACTCGTGGTGATCGCCTCATCTTTCGGAATTGCCAACGCACTGCAGAGTTCAGGCGCCGCAACGTCGGTGGCCCAGTGGCTCGTCTCCTTTGCTCAGGATGCGCCCATGCTCGCCCTTGCGATCATCTTTGCCACCACGGCGTTGCTCAGCGCGCTGGCGACCAACAACGCAGCCGCCGTGTTGGTCTTCCCCATCACCCTCTCGACGGCTGATAATCTCAGTGTCAGTCATCTTCCTTTCGCCGTCACCCTCATGGTGGCAGCCTCCACCAGTTTCGCAACACCGACCGGCTATCAAACCAACCTCATGGTTTATGGCGTCGGTGGTTACCATTTCAAGGATTATCTGCTGTTCGGACTGCCCCTGACACTCATCGTGGGCGTTGTGACTGTGGTGCTGGCGCCTATGGTGTGGCACTTTTCCCCCTAGCCCGGGTGAAAGATTCGGGCTAGGGTGGTCTATGGTTGTCTCAACATGTGAGCGTGATCGAAACCCCAGTGAGTCATCAGGTCGTGTTTAAGGATTTACTGGAGTAGCCGATGCGAAAGCCACCCCAATGCCGGCCATTGACAAAGATGGGTACCGAGAGATCGTGCATCACTTCACCCGTGTCCCTTTTGTAGGTCTGTAGCAGTAGCGGATGGGTATGGCTGCCGCAACGCGAGCCGGTGCGGTCGTTGAAGATGCGCTTGGTGCGGTTGTTGATCAGATCCTTTTCATAATTCCCGCTAAGCGGTTTTCTGAAACGGTTGTTATGTGTCGGCACATAACCGTGAGGATCGCTGGCGATGGCGTATACGATGGCTTCGTGCTGCTTCAGGACCGACTCCTGTATGGGGGGCAGCAGTTTGTCGGCCAGCTGATCGTAGGCGGTAGAGTACTTCCGCGGCTGGGTATCCTTGATAGGTTTGTGATTACGATCGAACAGGGCTGACCGACTGAGGCGTCCATCCTTGATCGCCTGTTCGAACGCTTGCTGAATCTGCTCGGCCGCCCCATGCGCCAGCTTGCTGATGCGGTCATGCACGGTATCCATCTGCAATCCGGCAAGCAGCTCATGGATCTGCTCACCCATATCCGACAGCCCCAGCGCCTGCTTGGAGGCGATCTGGATCTCCTTTTCGTTGCTTTCCAATCCCTCGCGGACGGTGTTCACCGAATGGGAGATGTGATTGGTGGCCGAGGCTGATTCGTTGATAGAACAGACAATCTGTTGCACCTTGGTTTCTGACGTTTCGGAAGAGCGCCCGATATCCTCCAACACCGTACCCACCTGTTCCGTGGAGGCCACCATCTCCGACATATACTTCACCAGTCTGTGCATGATGGTGACCGCCTGGGAAGTATCCCGTTGCACCTCCTGCAGCATCCCACTGATCTCATCGGTGGCGGACGCGGTCTTGTTGGCGAGTCCCCTTACCTCGTCGGCCACCACCGCGAAGCTGCGACCGTGTTCGCCCGCCCGTGCTGCCTCGATGGCCGCATTCAGAGCCAGCAGGTTGGTCTGATCGGCGAGGCCGTTGATCATATGGGCGATGCCCTGGATCTTGTCCGAATGGGTCTGTAGCTTCTCCACCAGCGTGGATGTCTCCAGCACGCTGTCGCTGACCCCGTTGATCTGCTGAATGGCCTCCTGCACCTTTGCCAGACCCTCTCTGCTTTCATCCCGCGCCTCGGTTGCGGCGGCGGCGGCCTCACCGGCGCTGTCGGCGGCCGCTTCGCTGGTCTGGGCCATCTGCGTTGTGGATGAGGCGATTTCGATGATCTCCCGGACATCGCCCTCCAGCTTCTTTTGCAGTTGATCGATGAAGTGGGAGACCTCCGCGGCGGCAATGGAGATGTTCCCGCCGCACTGGGAGAGATTGCGTCCCAGAGCTTGAAAGTTTCTGATGGTGTGCTGGACAGAAACGGCTATGTCACCCACAAAGGGTTTTTTCTCATGGGCAGCGAGTTCGGAGAAAGGAATTTGTTCATGCGTACATCGCCTGAGATGCTCAGAAAATCCCACCAGCGGGCGGATGACTAGCCAGTGAATGAGGGCGATGGAACTGAGGACTGCAGCCAGCCCGATAACCAGGGCTGAGAGGGGGGCGGGAAGCTGCTTCGGCAGTAACAGATCAACCAGTAGACTTGCTCCCAACCCACAGATAATAATCAATGAAATCAACCAGATTGAATTTTTTTTTGAACGACTCATTGTTATTGGAAATCCCTTTTTTAGCTGGATTTGACGACCGGTGATAAGTTCCGAAGAGAACCGGTTAATGGTGCCTAACGGCAGAGTTTGCGAAAACTTGAATAAAAAGCCAATATCGAAAAAGGCTGAGCCAGGCCGGCATGTCGATCTGGAAAGATCTGCGCAATAAGTAGGTGGGCGGCCGGCCGGGTATTGCTCAGTACAGGTCGTATTCATTTCTCCCTTGTTTGAGAGGCAGGCGATTCCTGACTTCTTGCAAAATAGTGACTATTGGTCATAATATGACTAACGGTCATTTTTCTGGGCTATATCGATGGCAATTGCAGACAGAAAGCAACGGATTTTCGCACGTCGTGAAGAGGATATTCTGGATGCGGCCTTGGCGCTGCTGTCCCACCCCAATTGGGAGTCGGTGACCGTTGAGCAAATTGCCAACGAAGCCGAGATCGGCAAGGGTACCTTTTACAAGCATTTTGGTAGCAAGGATGAGTTGCTGTTTCGTTTGATGATGCGTTTTTACAGCGGCCTTTTGTTCCACCTGAAAGAGGTGGAGGTAGAGGATTCGGACGATATCCTTATTGGCTTTCGGCGTATCTTCGAGTTCGCACTGCGTTACCACATGGAACACAGAGCGTACCGCTATATCGTCGAGTACTGTAAACGTATCGATTTCAAGGAACGGGCGGATGAATCCTGGCGCGTCTCCTTTCTCGAGCTGGACAGGGCGTTTGGGGATTGGGGCGATCCGTTGTTACTCACCGCCATGGAGAAAGGCCTGATAGCTGATCGGGCGCCCGCACAGATCAGTATCGGCTTACATGCCTGCTTAACTGGGGCGATTGACATGCTCTGGGAGGGAAAGGAATGGTGCGTATACGGCGATGAGGAGAGGATAATCGAATCTGTAACAGACTTTATGATGGCGGGCCTTGTCGGCAAGGGATAAAAAA
>JASFJY010000123.1:0-7867 GCA_050119415.1 Chromatiales bacterium
CACCTCCCAAACCATGCCGAATATAATCTTGGTGCCCGATTGAGACTCGGCCAAAAAGGTTTCATATATTAGGGACTTGTTAGCAAGGATGACAAAATCGGAATCGATCATGTATGAACAAAATACGTGAATCAGGGATTGTTTAGTTATTTCGCGTCTTCAAGCAGTGTTTTTAATGAGCACCGACAAGCAAACGCAAAGCAATAATCACGATTCCCCAGGTAATCGTCTTTCCCTCATTCTTGATCAAATAGGTTTCAAACAAGGCAGAGGTCGTGTAATCGACTTCCAAACCTATCTAAAAAAGACATCTCCGCAATTTTTCAAGGACTTAAAGTACACGACAGTAAGGGCTTGGTTCCAAGACCACGCTCCTCCCATGCGTAAAATCGATGCTATTTTCGATGCGCTTCTAGTTGAATTTTCATTCCAACATAATATCTCACACATTAAAACTTGGTGGAAAGCTGGAGGGCCCTACCCCTTTTGCGATGAAATACCTGCAGAACTCATGTCACTTCATCGGAAGATAAATGCGGTAAAAGAAAAGCTTCCGCTTACCGTCATGTCAATTGTCAGGGAAGAGACAGGTGAACATTTCAAAGCGCTTTCAGGAAGCGATTTGATTCACATTTCGGATAAGACAGCCAACTTTGCGGAGGATTTCCTAAATCCTTTCAGCATTGAATGTCCAGATGAATATCTTCGACTCGTTGTGCGGTATGAACTGACTGAAATATTAAACAAGGATACGGATTAACTGTTTAATACCAGCCTTGGACCCTTTTTCCATTTTGATCGATCCACACCCTTCTGACCCCAGCGTTACTCATGAACTTACGCGCACTGGCTTTCATTCCAGGCGACCAATTCTGCTTCAATACACTGATGTGACCAGCAGCTTTCTCAACCTTGATTGCGGTTTTCGGTGGAGCGGTCTGGGTATAGTGCACCTGGCCCGATTCGTCGTACCACTTATAGATTTTACCCGCACTCGCCAGTGGTGATAGCGCGAATAGTGCGAGTATCAATGCGCTTGAATGATATTTTGGCATATCGATAGAGTCCCTTTTTGAACGACTCCTTGCTGACCTATTACAGCTCGGGAGAAAACTATAATAAATATTTTCCTCAAAGTCGAGAAGCAGCAAAACGCCAATATGATAAATTTGTAATTTACACTAACCACATATTTCATCCGATATTCAATCTGTTCAGATATTTAGCCGAATTTGGCTAACATGGGCATGTCAGGAATAAAACACCCATCTTGACAGCTTCCCAGGACAGCAGCACGAAAATATATTCGGAGACCTAACCCGAATGTTTCATTCGTTTTTCAATTTGCTCACAAATGTTAGCGGTTTCAGAAAGAACAGCATGCATAGGAATGAAACCCCTAATACGGCCATATCAGGAAGCAGGAGAAGCAAGAGAGAAGCGGGGAAGCCCAAGAATAATAATTCTCCCAAGATTTAATCCGCGGCTATGAGTTAATACCAAATAATATAAATAAATTGAACGCCATTGCGCGCGCCCTAAACCCTCCTTATTCAAAAATGGAGATTGGTTTAAAATCGGCCTTGTCTCAGCAGCGCAGGGTAAAAAGTAACCATCCCGAACTTTCTCGGAAAGGCTGTCTCACTTAAAACTGGGGGTGGAGTACTCGGGCACTCGGTATGAATCGTTTGATCAGCTTTTTGGCCTTCTCCCAACTCATTCCTTCGCCCTTTTGACTGCGCCGACGCAGTGCCTTCATCCACGCTTGGCACACCTCTCGCCGAAATGCGCTCAGTGCCTTATGGTTATCGGGCACCGCAAAGAAGTTGTAGTAACCCTGTACGACTCGTTTCAACCACGCTCCGACTTTGTAGGGATGCCGATAGCGCGTTCGCATCAGCGTCTCTTTGATCTCTCGGAGTTTGCTTCTCTGACGTTTGGTGTTGGTCTGCCTCAGCAATTTGTAGCCGCCGTCACTGCGACGCTTTGAGCACAGGTGTGTGAACCCAAGAAAATCAAATACCTCGGGTTTGCCTGCGCCTCGTCCTCGGCGGTTGCTATCAGCAAATCGGCCAAACTCAATCAGCCGGGTCTTCTCCTCGTTCAGGCTCAATCCAAACTTTGCCAGGCGATCCTTGAGCGCTTCCAGGAAAGGTTCGCCGTCGGATCGGTACTGGAATCCCAGTACACTGCCATCGGCATAGCGCACTATGTACACCTCACCTCTGGCTTCGCGTTTTCGCCATTGGTGCGCCCATAGGTCTAAGACGTAGTGCAGGTATATATTGCCCAATATCGGCATCGAGCACCCAACTGACCTTGCGCGTGGTCACCGCCATGTAGACCGCATCCAGCGCATCATGTTGACTGCGTCCGGGACGAAATCCATAGCTGAACCCAAGAAACTCTCTTTCATAGATCGCTTCAAGCACCCAGACCACAGTCTGCTGCACCACTTTGTCTTCCACTGTCGTGATGCCAATCGGGCGTCTCTGGCTATTCGCTTTGGGGATCCACTGGCACAACACCGCTTGGGTTCGGTAGCCCTGGGTATGTAAACGGCGGGCCAGCACTTCGAGGTTCTTATCCAGTTCCTCTCCATAGCCAGCCCAGTCCACCCCATCAACCCCGGGTGCAGCGCTACGTTTGAGGTGGCGGTACGCCTCCCTAAGCAGCGCTACGTCCAGGTGATGGAATAGATTATTAAATCGCAGCCGAGGGCTCCGTTTTGCCGCTTCGCGTATCCGAATCAAGCCCGGTCGTGTCTCTATCATGAACTTCCTTACTTCTGATCTGACAGCCCTCGAATGCTACAGGTGGCTGGCGAGTACCGTCATGCCGCGCCCGATCGCCTGGGTGATCACCCTGAATTCAACCGGAATAGCCAATCTGGCGCCGTTTTCATTCTTCACTATCGCCAGTTCCTCTCCGCCCGTATCAATGTTCACCCATGTCAATCCGAGTGACCACCGGGCGGCGACAGTTACACGCTAACACGGCAAAGGGTGGACTTGGCTCGCCCTGGCATCTACGCAAACGGCATGGGGAAAGGCGATGACAGGTAAAGCATTCCGCCCCTCCGTTGCGATTCGTGGTGCCGGATTTTAGGTTTTCAACCGGCGGAAGCGTTGCCGGTACCGGGCGGGCGTCACCGAGGTCAGCCGGGCGAACAGGCGGCGAAAGGAGGAGACATCCTCGTAGCCCACCTCATTGGCGATCTGTTCCACCGCCATGCGCGTGGTCTCGAGCAGTTCCTTGGCGTGCTCCACGCGCAAGGCCTGGAGGTAGCCCAGCGGCGGCATGCCAGTGACGGCCTGGAACCGGCGGTGCAGGGTGCGGTAACTGGTGTGCAGGACCTCGGCCAGCCGCTGTGCAGAGAAGTACTCGGTCAGATGTGCCTCCATCCAGGCCACCGCCGCGTCGGTGAGGGGATCGGCGAAACGGCGTTGCAGTGCGACGAAGGGCAGCTGAGACGAGCGTGCCTCGTCCACCAGCATGATCGAACCCACCCGCCTGGCCAGTGCGTGTCCCTTGAGCCGCCGCAGCACGTGCAGGGAGAGGTCAGTGTGGGCGGTCATGGCACCGGCGGTGATCACCGGGCCGTCGTCCACCAACGCCTGATCGGCGTTGAGCCGTACCTGTGGGTAACGTTCTTCGAAGTCATGACGCAGCCACCAGGTGGTGGTGGCTGCGCGGCCGTCCAGCAGTCCGCTCTCGGCCAGCACGAATGTGCCATAGCAACTGGCGGCTACCAGATCCGCTCCTTCCAGCGCGCTGAGACGCGCGATAGCCGGTTGCCACTGGGTAGCCAGTTTGTCCACCAGGTCGGTCAGGTCCAGGGCGAAGAAACCCGGTAGGATCACCGCATCGAATGCCTGCAATTTGTTGGGAAGCGGACTGGTCTGCACCTGAAGTACGTCGGAAAGCGCGATCGGGCCGCCCGCCGCGGAGTAGAGGCTGATGCGAAACGGATCGTCCGGCGTAAAACGCTCGGCAATGCGGAACATGTCCAACGTGGCTGTGACGCTGGAGGGCGTGGCACCGGACTCGATCAGCAGGGCGATGGCGGGCATGGCAGTATCCACTTGGTTTAAGTCCATTCTGCCACTGTCGGGGAAGTTGCCCAAACTGCATTATGCGGGTTGTTCCAACTACGGAGGTTAAACCCGATGAAGATAGTGATGATGTTATTGAGCCTGACACCGGCGCTGCTGTTCGCGGCCCAAGGTCCTGCGACCCTGTTCGAGATGGCCGGCGTGCATCCTGCGCCAGCGCCCCTGTCGCAGGGCGTGGTGGTGGTGATCGATGCGCAGCGGGAGTATGTCGACGGTGCAGTGCCGCTAGCAGGCATGGATAAGGCCTTGGCAGAAGGGCACCGGCTGTTGCAGCGGGCGCGGGCCGCGGGGACACCGGTGATCCATGTGGTGCATCGTGGCGGCGGTTCGTTGTTCAATCCCGAGGGGCCCTATTTCGCCATCGCCGAGCCCATGGCACCGGTGCCGGGTGAGACGGTGATCGAGAAGCATCTGCCCAACGCCTTTGCCGGTACCGATTTGCAACAGGCCATCTCGGCGAGCGGGCGCAAGCAGCTCATCGTCGTGGGCTTCATGACCCACATGTGTCTCAGCGCCACGGTCCGCGCGGCATTGGATCGGGGGTATGCCACCACCGTGGTGGCTTCGGTCACCGCCACCCGCGACCTGCCTGACGGGCAGGGCGGGACTGTTCCGGCACGGATGGTGCAGCAGGCGAGTCTGGCGGCGCTGGCGGACCGGTTTGCGACGGTGGTGTACGGGATGGATGATCTACACACCGAGCCATAGGTGGCCACGGCCAACTCTGCGTGGATGCGGTACACATCAATAGCGCCTCTTGACCGTGCGACTGTCGGCAGCGCTTTGGGCGATTGTGTAACACCCGCGCCTGGAAGTGCACGCCTCACTACCGAGGTAAACTGCGCACGCTCGGTCAGGATCGGGAGCGGGGCTGTCCGTTACAATGAGCGTCGAATTGAGGAGGCATGCAAGTGACTGAAGAGAAGGCCAAGGCCTACGCGGCGCGGTTCGAACGGCTGTTAGATTACATTGATCGCCATCTGGAGCAACTGTTGTCGGTCGATGAACTGAGCCGCCAGGTAAACTTCTCCCGCTTTCACTTCCAACGGCAATTCTCGAGCTACGTCGGGCTGAGCGTGACCCGCTATGTGCAGCTGCTGCGGCTGCGCAGAGCATCGCATCAACTGGCATTCGACTGGCGGCGACGGATCATCGATATCGCCCTGGAGGCCGGCTTCGAGAACCCGGAATCGTTCTCCCGTGCATTCAAGAAGAGCTTTGGACAGACGCCCTCCCAATTCCGTGCCCAGCCCGCATGGCAGCCCTGGGCTGAACGCATGCAACTACCCGAACGCAAGAGGAGTCATCCCATGGAAGTGAAAGTGGTCGATTTTGCCGAAACGATGATCGCGGTGCTGGAGCACCAGGGGCCACCTGAGCTGATCTTCGAGACGGTGCAGACCTTCATCGACTGGCGCAAGAGCAGCGGCCTGTCACCCATAGTCAGCAGCCGTACCTTTGGCATCCCCTACAGCGACCCGGCCGCCACCGCGCCGGAGGCGTTCCGCTTCGACGTCTGCGGTGAGGTCGAAGCCACGGTGCCGACAAATCCGCAGGGGGTGACCACCAAGCGCATCCCGGCCGGCCGCTGTGCCGTCGTGCGCCACCACGGCTCGACCGATCGCATCAACGACAGCGCCTACTACCTGTACCGCGAGTGGCTGCCGCAAAGCGGCGAGGAGTTGCGAGACTTTCCGCTCTTTTTCCACTATGTGCGGCGGATCCCCGATACCCTGGAGCATGAACAGGTGACCGATGCCTACTTGCCGCTGAAGTAGTTCCCACCACAAACAGGTAACGCTGCGACACGACCGGACATGGCTTGTACATGCCGCACTTCAGCAGCGGTTCTTTCGCGCTGGCTATAGGGGGCTGGGTAATCGCGCTGCAACTCCTGTGGCTGTTCGGCTTTTCACGAATCCGGTGAAACAGACCTCTAACGAACAGGAGCTGTTAAAAAATTGGCGCAGATACCGGACAATGTCGGTGCTGGCGCAACATAACTCCTTACCGCCTGCCTTGTCTCTCATCCAGTCTCTGGGGGCCGGTCTCGTCGAAACCGGGCTCCGAACCTTGGGGCGGCAATATGATTATCAGCTCTTGTCTGTTGCGCTTTGCCACCATCATCTGGGATCTGGAAAGAATTTTTGCTTCTTGACCTGTCTGTGAGGGTGGCGCTTACCCTCCCAGGCAGTCAGAATTTTCTTTCATGCGGGGCTCCCTGCCAACAAGGACTCAATCTTCCTTAGCCATTAAGTCATCCGGTGTATCCTTGAAAAACCATTCGGGCGGTGACTCACAACCGGGGATGTACCGCAGCCCCCAGTAAGCTGCCTGTTGAATTACCGGCAGGAGGTCGGCTCCTTTGCGTGTCAGGTAGTAGGCATAGCGTACAGGTCTTTGCTGGTAGGGCTTTTTAGTGATGACGCCTTCTTCCAACAGCCGGTTGAGGCGACTGGCGAGAATATTGGTCGGTATCCCCTCCGGCGATGCCTGAAATTCCCTGTACTTGTGTTTGCCAGCCATGATGTCGCGCAGGATTACCAGGCTCCACTTGTCGCCCAGAAGCTCCAGCATGCCTGTCAGTGGGCATGAGGAGCGGTGAGCTTTATTGATCTTGCCGTTTCCCATAGTGAGAAGTCTACGGATCCATATGGACGCTTGCAATAGGCAAGTGACTAACCTAGCATAGGGTTGCAATTTGCAAGTCACATGTGAAGAGGATGTGTGCAATGGCGGAGATGATCGGTTCGTATCCATGGTCCGAGAAGACGAATGGTCTGTTATCGCGCCGAGACAAGGCGGCGATGTTCACGATGTTGGTGAGGGCACAGGTACGTGAGCTGCTTGGGCGAGTGGCGGCAGTTAGCGGCAGCCACCGCAGGAAGAGAGCGGGTTTGAGCCTCGACAACGTCGTGGTCCCCGATACGGCAATGGTACGGGAGGCCGAACACGAAGCGCGGCAACTCTACTCGCAGGCGCTATGGAGTCATTGCCAGCGGACCTACGCCTTCGCCATGCTGCTGGGCCAATTTCACGGCATCCGCCCCGATAACGAACGGCTCTACCTGGGCTGCCTGTTTCACGACTACGGACTGACCACGGCCCATGCATCGGCCTCGGAAAACGGTGGTTTCGAACTGGTCGGCGCCCGCTGTGCGCACGGGTTCGCTCATGCTCATGATTGTGGGCGAGAAGAGTCTGTTGCGCTCTATGAGTCCATCAGCCTGCACCTCAATCCCTATCTTTCGTTCAATGCCAATGAGCCAGAGGCGGTGCTCCTGCAGCGTGGCGCGACACTGGATGTCATCGGCAGCGACAGGCACCTGATACCCCAGCAGGAGCTGGTGCGGGTTCACCGGCGCCATCCGCGTGAGGGCTTCCGCGAGGCCATCCTGGCGACCATGCGCGACATCCGCCATCCACCGGATTCACGGGCAGGTTTTCTGTTTGGCTGCGGGTTTGCCGCGATGGCCGGGGAGAACCCGTTGGATGGGATTGTGGAGGGGGCAGCATGATGAGCAGTACGGCATTGGCACTGGTCGGTTTCATCCTCCTTGGGCATGGGTGTGTCGAACGCCCTGGCTCGGGTTATTGAATGATTTCGACGAAATGAAAGCCGCCCTTTGTCATGCCTTCATGCTCGTAGAAACGATGCGCCGCTTCACGCTGCAGTCCGGAGTCGAGATGCAGTTGCCCGCAACCCTGATCGACGGCGTGAGTGCGGAGCCACTCCAGCAACGCAGCGCCGC
>JASFJY010000124.1:0-7778 GCA_050119415.1 Chromatiales bacterium
CACACCGCTCACGTGGAGTCCATCGCACTCTTTGAGAAGGTCTGATCATGGCACTTGAGATTGAACGCAAATATTTGGTCATCAACGAGAACTGGAAATCCGCCGTGGCGGCTGAGACGGTGCTGAAACAGGGGTACCTGACGGCCCAGCCGGACCTGACCGTCCGTGTACGCATTGACGGTGCGCAGGCTCAGCTCACTATCAAGAGCGCCACCTCCGGCATCAGCCGAAGCGAATACGAATATGCGATCCCGCAGCAGGATGCGGAAGAGATACTCGCCAACCTGGTCACCGGCAGTGTCATCGACAAGACACGCTACAAGGTCCGTTGCGGCGAGCATATGTGGGATCTCGATCTCTTCCATGGCGACAACGAGGGACTGGTAATGGCGGAGATTGAACTGCAGAGTGAGGATGAGCCATTCGAGATGCCCGACTGGGTGGGGGAGGAGGTTTCCGACGATCCCCGCTACTACAACGCCAACCTGGTCAGGCACCCCTACCGCGACTGGTAATACGCCTATGCGAGCTTGCCGGAGAGCTCTGTTGCTATCGGCGCTGCTGGGCATTAGTGCCTGTTCTGAGCCGGAGCCGTCGGTTATCCGCATGGGACTGGCCACCGCCCCCCTCAACCTCGATCCCCGTTACGCCACTGACGCCACGTCGGAACGGGTCAATCGTCTGCTTTATCAACGGTTGGTGGAGTTCGACCGTCAGGGACGGCCCATACCGGGCGTGGCCGAGATCCTGTTTCCGCCGGAGCACTGGGCCGGTCATCCCCATCTCATCCCCTATCGCCACGATCCGACACGCGCCAGAAGCCTGCTCCGGGCGGCCGGTTATACAGAGGTCGAGCCGCTGCGGCTGGTCTACAAGACCTCCAGCGATCCGTTCCGTATCCGCCTCGCCACCATCATTCAGAGTCATCTGCCCTATGTGCCGCTCTGGTTCGAGAATCAGTATGCGATCCAGGGGCCAGGGGTGGTAGGCTTTAGGCTCTCACCCGACGGTAACTATGATGGGCTGCGGAGTATGCAACTCAAGGATTCAAGGAGATCATCCGATGTCGCAACGACAGCTGCGCATTGAGCTGACACAACAGCGGTTGATCTGCCTGGAGCAAGGCAGGTCAGTGTCGCTCTATCCGGTATCGAGCGCCCGTGCCGGGGCGGGTGAGGTCTTTGAGAGCGGCTGTACGCCGCGAGGTTGGCACCGTATCCGCCTTAAGATCGGCGCCGGCTGTCCTCAGAACACGGTTTTTGTCGGGCGCCGACCCACGGGAGAGGTCTATCGACATGAGTTGGCCGACGCCGAACCGCAGCGGGACTGGATTCTGACCCGTATCCTCTGGCTGAGCGGCTGCGAGCCAGGCTTCAACCGGGGTGGCCGGGTCGACACCCTGCGGCGCTTCATCTATATCCACGGCACCCCGGAGGAGTCGCTCATCGGTATGCCGGTATCACATGGTTGTATCCGCATGCGTAATCGGGACCTGCTGAAGCTCTTCGATTGGGTGGATGTGGGCACACCGGTGGAGATCGTCGAATAAAACCGCCAATAACACCCAATCGCCCGGCGCAACCGATCACCCGACGGCACTGACAAGGCAATGCTTAACTTTTTGGCCACACGACTGCTAAGCGCCCTGTTGGTGATCCTGGGGGTGGTCTGTCTGGTTTTTCCGCTGATTCACCTGATCCCGGGCGATCCGGTGGTGCAGGGTTGCGTGCTCTTCGTCAGCCTCTCATACATACTGGTCAACAGCCTGACCGATATCCTTTACGGTGTCGTGGATCCGCGCATCCGACAGCGGGGCGTGCTCTTCGGTTATGCGCGACTGGCTCGATATCCGGCTGCCTACTGCACGAAAAAAGTGGTGAAGAATAGGGACTCCACCGCCTCCTTGCCACTCTGCTCCTTCATCAGGCGATTGATCTGTGACAGGGCCTCTTTGCGCAGCGCCTCCTTGCCGTCAGGCCTCTTGAGTCTGTTGCCGTCCTGTTCGGAGAGCAGCAACAATACGGTATGGCGGATGGCGGCGTCGTGCAGTTTGAGATTTTCGAGGAAGGCCTCGTCACGGGTCATCAGCTGTATGTCGCAGCGAACATAGCGGCCGCCGCTGGAGAGATTGGCTACAAGTGAGGGCTTCAGCTGGTGGTAGAGTATGGCGGCCGGTTGCTCCTGCTTTTCCTCGTCCTCGGCCAGCAGAAACGACGGCATCACCAATAGGATCATCAGTACAAGACTGAAGAGACGAATCAGATTCACTTGGGACACCTCCAGTTCTGTCTCAAGGTTAGGGGCGGCAGCTGCGCGGAGTTCCTACATACACCGGTTTGCGGCATACTGCGCGAAATATTGAATGGGTTATTGTAAAGGATGAGTCTCGGACCGGTCATGCTCGATCTTGAGGGTGAGGCCCTCAAAGCGGACGAAATCAAGCTGCTGCAGCATCCCGCTGTCGGTGGCGTTATTCTATTCACGCGCAATTTCTCCTCCCGCGAACAGCTGACCTCGCTCTGTCAGGCAATCCATCGGATCAGGTCGCCCCATCTGTTGATCGCCGTCGATCACGAGGGCGGGCGGGTACAGCGTTTCAGGAAAGGTTTCACCCATCTGCCCCCGGCCGCCTGGTATGGTGAGCACTACCGGCGCAATGCTGGCCGGGGCCTGAAAATGGCGGAAGAGGGGGGCTGGCTGATGGCCTCCGAACTGCGGGCTTGCGGTGTTGATTTCAGTTTCGCCCCGGTGCTCGATGTAGAGCACGGCATCAGTCAGGTGATCGGCGACCGGGCCTTTTCCAAGGATACGGAAGCGGTCTGCAGATTAGCGAATGCCTGGATGCGTGGCTGCCACAGCGCCGGCATGGCGGTTGTGGGCAAGCATTTCCCCGGCCATGGCGGGGTCGAGGCAGACTCCCATACCGCTCTGCCGGTGGATACCCGACGATTCGAGGATATCGAGTTCGAAGACCTGCGCCCCTTCGAGCGTCTGATTCAAGCCGGTATGGAAGCGGTCATGCCCGCCCATGTGGTCTATGAAAATATCGACAGTCATCTGGCGGGTTTCTCCCCGTTCTGGCTGCGCAAGGTGTTGCGCGGCCAACTCGGTTTCCAAGGCGTCATTTTCAGTGATGATCTGAACATGGCCGCCGCCGATGCGGCCGGCAGTTATGCCGCGCGTGCCGATGCGGCACTCAAGGCGGGCTGTGATATGGTGCTGATCTGCAATAACCGGCCAGCAGCCCTGGAGATTGTAGAGCATCTCAAAGGCTACGACGATCCGGCGACCCATGTGCGTCTGCTCAGAATGCACGGGCGCAAGCCATTAAATCCGCAGGCACTGCATTTGGACCCCCGCTGGAAGGCGGCCATGGAGAAACTGGCTTATGACCCCGGTATGGATCCATTGAGTCTCAATCTCGAGTGAAAGGATGAAAAGATGATCACACAGCAAGAAGCCGCTGATATGTTGGCCACGGCCGAACAAATCTATTCCCAAGAGCAGGTCGAGCGGGCATTGGATCGTCTGGCCGTCGAGATCACCGGTCGACTCTCCGGCGAAGATCCAGTCGTCCTCAGTGTACTGAACGGGGCGTTGATCCCCACCGGCTATCTGCTAACCCGACTCCACTTTCCGTTGCGGCAGGACTATGTACATGCTACCCGCTACCGGGGCAATACTAGCGGCGCCGATCTGCAATGGATCGGTCAACCCAGTACTTCACTGGAGGATCAGACGGTGCTCATCATCGATGACATTCTCGATGAGGGCGTTACCCTGGCCGCCATCGTCGAGGCCTGTGTACAGGCGGGGGCCAAAGCGGTCTACAGCGCCGTGTTGGTGGAAAAATTACACGACAGAGGCGTCGGATATAAAGCCGATTTTGTAGGGCTTACGGTGGAGGACAGATATGTTTTTGGCTATGGCATGGACTACAAGGGATACCTGAGAAACGTCCCCGCGATTATGGCGGTTCCTATATAAGCCTAGTAATTTCCCTGAAAACCTATGCTTTGTTTACAGGGATAACCCTCGAATGATTTATGGAAAAATTCTAATAAAATTAAGTACCTATTGTTATTTTCTCCATCATGGTTCAGTATTGTGTGAAGTGAATTTAGCCGGCAGAGACCGGACGTTCACATAACAAGACATTCATGTCTTTCCGCTGCAAAGAATCATGGACGTTAACAGAGCATTAGGAGGGTGGAGTGAATACAATCGATAATTTAAAAAACAGTCATACAGATATGCTAGATGTTATAAACGACCTCAGGGCAATGATGACAAAGGAGCAGCTGAGCATACGACCAAACGCGACAACCGCGTACAACTTGATCTGTGATCTGGCGAAGAAAATGAAAAAGCATATGTCCGCACAGGACAAGTCGGTCTATCCCGACTTGCTGATTCATCAGGATCCCAAACTGAAATCGATGGCTTGGGGTTTCCTCAACGGCCAGCAACCCATGCGTAAGCAGTTCGATAGTTATTACAATAAATGGCTGAAGAACTGTGATTTTAATTTCACTGATGAGTTTATAGCCGACACATTCGAGGTCTTTGATATGATCGAGGACAGAATCAAACGCGAAGAATCGATTCTGATTCCTACGTTGGAGAGATCCGACGTGTGGGATCGTGCTTTCTGAGAGCATCTCAAGACTGACTCAACAAGGGAGTCATTGACTCCCTTTTTTTATTCTTTATCCTGGGTGATGTTAACCCGAATGTTTTATCCGGGAACGCAAAGATTCCCACCTAACCCATGAATAAATAAGAAACAAATGTCTAAATTAGCCATTATTGGCGGTACGGGACTGGCTAAGATGCCCAATCTCGAGATCGTTCATAGGGAGGTCTTACACAGCCCCTATGGCGAGCCTTCCGCACCGCTCATACACGGTAGACTGGCGGGTAGGGAACTGGTATTCCTGCCGCGGCACGGCTCCTCTCATAGCATTCCGCCACACCGCGTCAACTACCGGGCGAATCTCTGGGCCTTACGGCATGTGGGTGTCGAGACGGTGCTGGCTGTCGCCGCCGTAGGCGGGATTACCGAATCGATGGCCCCCGGTATGATCGTGATTCCTGATCAGATCATCGACTACACCTTCGGTCGCGATCACACCCTGTTCGAAGCCGACCTGACCCATGTGACCCATATCGATTTTACCTATCCTTATTGTGAGTCACTGCGCAAGCAATTGCTTGAGGCCGGTCGTCACAACGGTGCGAATCCGATCGCGGGCGGCACCTACGGGGCAACCCAGGGGCCACGACTGGAAACCGCCGCAGAAATTCAGCGCATGGAGCGAGACGGCTGTGACATCGTTGGCATGACCGGCATGCCGGAGGCCTCTCTGGCCAAAGAGATGAATCTCTGTTATGCCAGCTGTGCCGTGGTCTCGAACTGGGCGGCGGGGAAAAGCGAGGGCCCGATTGAGATGCGGGAGATCGAGGCGAATCTGATGACAGGCATGGAGAAGGTGAAGAGCCTGGTAGTCGCACTGTTGGAACTCAGAGAGAATAGCGAAGCCTGAGTAAAGATCATCAAGGCAGCCCGGGGATTGGCTAAAAAAAGCAGTAATTACAATTGGTAATGAGTTGTTTGTTATTTTGTTTCTAGCTAAATCAGCTATACATGGCGATGCCTTTGAGAGAGGCATGGTGTCGATGAAGGTAGGAGACTGCGCCGAGACATACTCGGTGTAAACCTTATAAATATCCTCTCCCCTCCGGGAGTATGTTATATCCTAAAGCTTGTAAGGTTGCGTAAAAACCGATATGAAAAATCCTAATGGCTAAGTTTGTGAGGCAGCAGTGGGTCGCTATCGATTGTTCAATGCTGCTTGTTGAAGGGGGAGTGAGATGGCAGAAGAAAATAGTGAGACGGAACAGACGACAGACACAAAAGAAGCTGCGGAGGAACCGACGACAAGCGTAAAGAAAAAAGCGGCCAAGAAGAAGGCTGCAAAAAAGCGAGCGGCAAGCAAAAAAAAGACGGCGGTAAAGAAAAAGACGGCGGTAAAGAAGAAGGCGGCAGCATCCGCCGCAACGCCCGCGAGTGCGAGGGGGGATGAGACGAAGACGCCTCCTGCCGCGCAGCCCAGTAGTGCCAAACCGACTGGCGCGGAAACGGTTACAGCGGCAGCGGCTTCGAGCGATGAGGAAGTGGAAAAGCCTTCCGCCTCCCCGGCAGTCTCAGATGTTCAAGCAGCAGAGCCTTCAGAGACCATCATCATGGCGAATATTGTTAAAGAGGAACCTTCGGAGGATCGTTCAATGGCAAGTGAATCGAAGAGCATGGGAGGTTTTTGGGTCAAGACTACATTCTGGCTGTTGATTGTTGTCCTTGCTTTTATCCTCATCCGTTCCCTGGCGAAGCACCCTGGAGAAGGGCCGGTAACGACGACTGATGATGAGATCCGGGAAGCGGTCACTACAACACTTCCGCCGATAGCCAGCGAGGCCGATGAAGGGGGCGTGGGCCAACTGGTGGAAGCGGAAGATGCCGCGGTCTCCGGACAGGAAATGGCTGTCTCCGAGGCGGTAGGCGAGCAGCCGCAGAGTCTAGGCCAGGAAGCGGAGGGTGTTGAGGCTGTGCCTGTTGTTCAGAGGGACGAAGCCGGTGAGGTTGCCGAGCAACCCGCGGTGACGGAAACGGCGCCCGTGTTGCCAACAGAAGCGGTTGGCACTGAAGAGACGCCAACACTTGACTCCGCGGTTGCAGAGCCCCCGGCTGCGGAAACTCCGAGCCCAACATCGGCCGACATGTCAGCGATACCGCCTGCGGCAGGCATGCCGACCGATACCCAGACCGAGTTCCAACGTCGACGTGAGCTGCATGAGGAGTCGGTGGCGAGGATTCTCAAGGAGTTTGATGAGCTTCGCGAAGCCGCCAGGGCTGAAATGGATGCCATGCGCAAACTGATACAGGCGGAGCGGGAACTGCGCGATGCCATGACGCCCCCGCTACCTCAGGCCTATCCGCCCGCCAGGGGCATGCCAGAAGGGGGCTATGGGCCCTATGTTGCGCCACGCCAGTACTATCCTGGCTACTAAATTTTGCTCTGTAAGCAGGCTTGAAAGGAAACGGGCGCATGAAGCGCCCGTTTTTTCATCTGATTCGGCCGTTTCGGCTCAGTCGAGGTGGGCCAGGGCAGCGTCGTAGTCGGGTTCCTGTACGATTTCGGGCACCAACTGGGTGTAGACCACCTTGTTTTGCTCATCCAGGATCACTACGGCACGGGCGCAGATACCGGCCAGGGGGCCGTCAGTGATCAGCACACCGTAATCCTTGGCGAAGTTGCGGCTATGCATCATGGAGAGGGAGACCACATTTTCGGTGCCTTCGGCGCTGCAGAAACGGCTCTGTGCGAAGGGCAGATCGGCGGAGATGACCAGGGCCACCGAATTGGTTTTACCAGCGATGGCTTCGTTAAACCGCTTTGTCGACGCGGCGCATACGCCGGTATCCAGGCTAGGCACGATGTTAAGCAGTTTTTTCTTGCCGGCGAAATCCGCCAGAGTGACATCGGCGAGATCGCCTTTGGTCAGGGAGAAATCGGGTGCCTCGCTGCCGACTTCCGGCAAGTCACCATTGGTGTTGATCGCGTTTCCTTCAAGAGTAATCTGGGCCATTTTGTTATCCTGTTGTTGATTGTAGAGTCGATGGATTTTAATCACTGCTGCCCTATAACATTAGCTGGGATTATCCATTACGGTCTGTTGTGTCGGGTTGTTGAGCAAGCTCACGCGCCACGAGAAGCGGG
>JASFJY010000125.1:0-7765 GCA_050119415.1 Chromatiales bacterium
ACCCGACCGGCGACCGAGGCGGTGCAGTGCGAGGAGTGTCATGAGAAGACGTCGCGTGGCGCCTTCAGCTCTCTGGTTTCGGAATCTGGGGTTCTCGGCGAGTCGAACAGTAAGACCGTGACGGAGATACCCGACAGGCGGCTGATCGACGAAGGCATTGTCGAGATGGCTTTCCCCTCGATGAAAGCCGATGCGCAGGGCGTGATTACGGAGAATACGGCGGATGTTCTCTATTACAGCGCCATCAATCCTTCGCTCTCGCGTCTGGGAACGGCGATTGCTCCGGTGTTTGCCGGTTACTTGCGTGTGGTTGATACAACGACCGGCTTGTCTGAGGTGGGGCTCGGCAATGACGAGGTGACGCAGCTGCTCGGCATGCTATCGGCTTCCGACAGCATCTACCTGTTCGCTCCCCGCTATGGCGAACAGATGCTGCGCGAAACCGCCATCCTGGCGGAAAAGAACAACCAGGCCGATGCGGTGTTGCCGAGCTATCGGTTCCTGGTGCGTATGGCGGACCATGCGGTGATCGAATCGGCGATGCAGTCCGCTAGTCTGAGTTTGGCGCAGGTCTATAAGCTCGAGGCGAAGAACGGCGATGGAGAGTCGGTGGATCAATTCCCCGGAACGCCGTTGTTCATCAAGCTGCCATGGACAGGGAGTGACCTGGATGCCTTGACAGTGGCCTCCTCCAGTGATGGCGCGGCCTGGGCTGATCTTCAAGCTGATCAAATCGTGGTCGCCAAAGCTGCAACAGGGGATACGGATGGCTATGTAATCATACGGTCTAATCATCTCAGCTTCTATGCTGTCGCGCAGGCAAAGCCGGATTCGACAAACACCAGCGAGAGTTCAGGCGGTGGCGGTGGCGGCGCTCTGTGGCTGTTACCGTTGCTATTGGCCGGCATGGGTGTGTTGCGTTGGATGCCGGACAGGCGTAGCTGAATGGATGTGAAGACGCACAACAAGCGGGATGTCGTTACCGCGATACTGCCATGGACGGCAGGTGCCGGGTTCGCGGCCGGACACATGATGTTTGCCTCGCAGTGCACACTGGTTGCGGCAGGTATCTGTAGCGGCTGCGCCGGTTGCGCCATCGCCTTGGCGTCGCTGGTTGGCTGGGGCGTTTGCCGAAACGAGCGATCGCAAGCGAGAAATTCAGGGAGCCAATGAAGGGGCTTGCGTGGATTGTCCTCGCCTGTGATCTCTTGCTTCTCTCGACCGCCACACCTGTGATAGCCGGCATTTCCGGAGAGTCAGATAGCCGGTTTCTGGTAGACCAGAGTCGCTATGGCGAAGCGGAGACCTCCCTGGAGCAGTGGACCTCGGTCTACTACAAGGACCTCGGCGGTGATCTGCGCATGGGGCTTCAGTTTGCCGTTGCGCTCGGTGAGGAGGCGAGCTACGGCCGGCTCTATCAATCCTATCTGCGTACCGGGGACGGACTCGAAATGCCGGAGCTGACGCTGGGTCGCTTCGAGTCGGTCGACGCCAGTGGTTTCACTACGCTCGATGGTTTGGCGCTTGCGCAGCGCGCTTCGACATTGGGCTGGAGGCTCTACCTGGGCAAGCCCAGGAAGATCGAAACCTATCTGCAGGAGTCGGCGGATTTTCTCATGGGTCTGACCACACAGAAGGAGCTGGAATCGTTTCGACAAGTGCTCGATCTAAAGCGCCTGCTGTTGAACCTTGGACTCGAGCACCGCTGGTCAGAAGGGGGGACGACACTGCTTCATGGCGGATTGAGCGGCGCTGGACGCTTATCGGATGAGCGCTCCGGGCTGGTGGATTTTCAAATGGCGGCCGACCTGAACCTGCAAGCGCATATCTGGCAGAGGACGACGCTGGACCTGCTGTTCGAAATGAATCAGTCGGGTCAGCTGAGACTCGGTTACTACTACTACCGGCCGGATGAAGAGGCCGAGACTTTCCGCGACCGTTTTCACGGCATATACGACATGGATCGTGAATCGATACTGAAGCTTGTCTGGTACATGCCCAAGCTGGGTTCCAAGCGAGTGCAACTCGAAGTTATCGGCACGGGGCAGCAACAGGGCCGGGGCGGTCAGGGCATGGCGGCTGAGCTGACCTACCCGACCGTTCACGGGCGAATCCTAGATGGACGGGTCGACTACCTGGAGTATGGCGATGACTACGTGGCCTCCACTTATCTGAGCTGTCGCCTGCCGCTGGGGGCTTTTTCGCGCTTTGAAATAGAGGGCGTCTATCAACAGAAGCGGACCCGGCTCTCGGGGAAGAACGATGTGTGGGGGGTGGCGTTGTCATTCGACCGGCGCCTGCGCTCGAAACTTTTTTTTAGTTTGAATGCGCAATGGCTGGACCATTCGAAACGGGAAAACGAGTATCGGCTGGGCCTGTCGCTGCGTTACGACTTCTACCAGACCAACACGGGAGAGATGCCGTGAAGTGGTCGTTTCTATTATTCGCTTTAATGATCGTCGGGCAGGCCGCAGCGGAGGAAGCGTCGTCCGCACAAGGGCGCTGGTGGGAAAAGCGCCATAACAGGCCGGATCTCTACTTTCCGCACAATGCGCATAAAGAGGCAATGTCACAAGGCGGCGATCTCTGCATGGCCTGTCATCCGTTCACCTCGAACGATATCACCGATCTGCAACGTCTCGATCAGGTGCAGACAATCTACAACGAACCGTTGGCGGAGATCTGTCACGCCTGCCATATGGAGGCGCGCAGCGCGCCCATGAATTGCGTCGTGTGCCACACGGATACCGACTCGATCCGCCCGCCTGATCACGAGGGTGACTACACCTGGTTTCACAAGGAGTCGGCCAGGAACGACGAGGCGGGATGTCGTTCCTGCCATATCGATATCAATTTCTGCACGGACTGCCATTTCGGCCGCGATGCTGCCCGGAGAAACGTCCATCCCCTTGGTTATAGGGACCGGCACGGCTTGGAGGTGAGGATGGTGGCTTCCGACTGCGCCGCTTGTCACCTGGCGGGATTCTGTGGCGATTGCCATGCCCGGAGGCGTCGATGAATCGCCTGTTGTTGCTGTCGCTATCGTTTCTGTTTGCCGCCTGCGGGGGCGAGGACGCCGCGCGTTTGCCCTCCAACACCCCGGGCGGATTGTTGTTGAACGAGTCTCACGGAGACGGTGGCGGGGCCTGGGGTGTGAAGGCCTGCGATGCCTGCCATGCCTTGAGCGTTATTCATGAGACTTCGTCGAATGAGGTGCGGGAGATGGTGCGAGACAAGGGCTACGATACCTGCACCGGCTGCCACGGCAGTAACGGCACCCATGCCCGCCGGCAATGCCTGATCTGCCACAATGAAGCAGATCTGCCAGCTTACCCTTACCTGGATGGCCCACATTCGCACGGCTTTTCGGGCGTCGTTGGCGCTGAACTGTCCGACGATGACTGCCTGGTCTGCCATCGCTACTCCGACATGAACGGCGCCTTTGATCTCAACCTCGATCTTACCCGGCTTGCGAACGCGAACGGCCAACTCAGCGATTACCTTGCAGAGGCGGAATTCTGCCTGCGTTGTCACAACCGCGACCATCAACAGCCGGGTTACGAAATCGTCGGCGACGGCTATGACGATCCGTTGGTGGCGCTCGAAGACGACTACCGCTACATCGACTATCACGGCTGGCGCGACGGTTCCGGTCAGGGCACTTATCATGGGTTGCGCGATAACTACCACTATCGGCAACTGGTCGATTGCAGCGACTGCCACGCCATGCACGGTACCGCTAATTCGAAGCTCATTATCGACCGTTCCGACAAAGGCGCGAGAGAACTCGATGGGGCTGCCTTGTCGGACGCGCCCTATCGGATCGACATCGGCGATCAGGGTGACTACTCCCAATTGTGTGTGATCTGCCATCAGATGGCGTTGCTTTGCGACGAGGGCGATGTAGCTACGGGCAACGGCTTGAGCGGTGTCCATCTGGTGGGTGACGACTGCCGTCCCTGCCATACCCATGGCGAAGCTTCACAGGCGGGGCTATGAGCGTAAGAGAACTCATGACGAGCTTCATGCTGGTGATGGCCTTCGGGGTCTCGGCCGACGAGGCCAGTCTGCCGCCGATGCACCATCCGGTGGGGATCGCCATACCGGCATCGATGACGATTCCGCAGGCGTTGCCGCTGGGTGATCATGGGGAGCTGATTTGCCAAAGCTGCCACGGCCTCGAGGACATCGAGAAGATTCCAGCGGACGAGGTCGATACCCGGAATCCCGATTTTCTGCGACTGGGCCCCTACCGGCAGCTGACCGATTTTTGCTATCGCTGCCATGAGAAAGCGGGGCACGATCGCTACAACATTCACCGTATGCTCGATGAGGAGGGCAGGCTGGATGAGCGGGGCTGCGTCTACTGCCACCGCGAGACGCCCGACACAAGCCGCGTCTATGACTCCGACGAACTGGCGTTTCGCCTGCCCAGAGAGAAGCTCTGCTACGGCTGTCACCTGAAAACCCCCCATCTCAACGCCCTGAACCATCTGGTGGAGCCTGACGACGCCATACGGGAGAACCTCCGGCAAGCGCAAGTCACACATCAGGTCAAGCTGCCGCTCGACGACCGGGGTTGGATAACCTGCATCACCTGTCACTCGCCCCACCCGCTCGGCGTGATCGACAGGGAGCGCCCTGCCGGACAGGTGGTGGAGGATCATGATGTGGCCGAAGGCATCGCCTATGCGCGAACGGCCTGGAGCGTCGTCTTTGCCAAAGACAAGAAGCAGCGTTTGCAAGAGATGGAGGGCGAAGATCTGCTAGAAGGGCGGATGCCAGAATATCTCAGGGTGGAGAAAGAGCTGTTGCTGCGGCTTCGCGCGAAAGACGGAACCCTGTGCCTCTCTTGTCACGAATTCGAGGATTGAACGTGTCCACCACTGTTACCGCCGGACTGAAACGATTTATCCGCGGTCGCTGGTTTCGCTACGCAACCATCGCGACCATGACGCTTCTGCTGCTGGCGCCCTTTGCGCTGATTCCGCAGCTCTTCGAGCAGAGTGATCTCTGCGGCGGTCTCTGTATGCGCCGCTTTTTTCTACTCTATCCCGCAATGGGGTGGGATGATCTGTCGCGCCAGATCGAGGTGGCGGCGCTCGGTGTCGCCGCCCTGGCCACCATTCTGACCGTGACCTTCTTTTTCGGCCGGCTCTGGTGCGGTTATCTGTGCCCTATGGGCGGTCTTCCCGAACTGGTCAGCCGCCTGTTTCACGATCGTTGGAAGATCGACTACCGCTCGCTGCCCCAGGTGCCGATCCGCTACGGCTACTTTCTGACTTATATCCTTCTGCTTCCCGCACTCGGCTTCAGTGCCTGCACCTTGTGCAACTTTATCACGCTGCCCAGGCTCTTCGAGGCGCTCAGCGGCGATCTGCGCGGGGTCGCTTATCTCATCTCAACCATCGGTGCGGTCAATCTCGGCCTGCTGATACTGCTCGGTTTCTTCGCTAAGTTGGGTCGCGGCTATTGCCAGTTTCTCTGCCCCATCGGCGCGATCGACGCATTGGTCAACCGCATCGGCGCCAAACTGCCCTTCGTGCGCCGGATACGCGTGGAGCGAACGCGCTGCACCGGCTGTCGTGAGTGCGCTGAGGCCTGTGTCTGCGGAGCCATCCGCATGGTGGACAGGATCGCGGTGGTCGATCAGCTCTCCTGCATGTCCTGCCGTGAGTGTGTGGTCGCCTGTGAATGGGGTGCGATCGACTGGATTCACATGCCGGCGCACACCGTACCCAAGCGGTTGAAGAAAGGGGTCGAAGTGGTTCCCCCGCCTGTGTGGACGGCCGTCACCACGCCGCAACGCGATGTTGCGAAACCGAGACGCATCTGGCGCTGGGCCTTTGTCGTCATGTTGTTAGGCTCGTTCCTGTTCTGGTTGAATCTGCATGAGTTGCAGGCCGGCGAGAGACAGTCCGACCCGGATGGCTGCATGGTGTGCCATGCGGCCAAGGGACTTGCCTATGTGGATGAGAGAGGTGTTGTCCGCAATGCGACGATCGACTCCGACCACTACTTCTCGTCGCTGCACGGTAATGTGCCCTGCACCGACTGTCATCGCAAGATTCGCGAATATCCCCACAAACCCGAGAACGGTGAGGTGGACTGTGCCGCCTCCTGTCATGTCGAGGAGCCCTCCCAGGGTGTGGCCTATAGTCATGAGCCGATTGTCAAGGAGTTTGAAAAATCAGTGCATGGCAAGGGGGCGGTCAAGGGGCTGGCGGCGGCTAATCGATGGCAAGAAAGCCGTAACGACAAGCCACCCTCCTGCCGTCGCTGCCATACCAATACGCTCTACATACCGTCGCACAAGATGGAGCGTTTCAGAGAGGTCTTCGAGCATGAGGAAGCGGTCTGCGGGAGTTGTCATCAGGGCGAGGTTTGGCAAGGTCAGATGAGCGGACATATCCTGCGCCGTTTTTTAGGCGCGCGCTGGAGCAAGCAGGAGGAGGTCGCCATGTGCAACGACTGTCACCGCGACCGAGAGGCCATGGCGGAGGTGGAACGCGAAGCGGCGCCCGACGGAACGGCCAAACCGAGCGACGCGCACTTCGTTTATGCATCGGACAGTTATGAAATGACATTGCATGCACGCCTGATGCGAGAAAACGACGAACATGGGGTCTCTTGCAACCAATGTCACGCACCCAGTGGTTTTCATCACGGCATATTGAGCGAGGAGGATCCCGAATCGGCGGTCAACCCTGCGTCTCTTGTGGAACTCTGCGGTTCATCCGGATGCCATGACTATGTCAACTCGCCGCTGAACCGGGGATTTCTCATGAGTGAGATGCATGATCTTGACTGGGCCCCTGAATATGTAGTGCAGCTTGTCGATGTGCAGGCTACTGAAGTAACGGCATGGCAGGGGGCGTTCATTGTCGTGGCACCGCTGGCGCTCGTCTTTGCCTTTGCCGGTCTGCTCTGGACGGCCGTGAAGGGAAGAGAGCCGAAGGCCTTGCCCCTGCTCGGAGGGCGGCGTTTTGACCGGGCCTTTTTGGCCAGAAAGCCCAAGGTCAACAAAGCCAATACAAAGACCTGTCAAGGGGTGGTTGACGAGATGATCGATCGTGGTCGCAAGTGCAAGTGGGCCAACCGCTTTTGGCGAAAGCGTTACAGGAAAAGTCAGAATGATTGAGGAAACTTTGAAGAAACCGTCATGTCGACAACGCCCGTTGTCCATGTGTCTGTTGTTTCACAATCCGGGGCTGTTGAGGCTCGTGTTTGGCGCCGGATATGTCCCGGTTCTGTTTGCTCTGCTACAGATCGCCCCTGCTTTTGGCGAACCCCTTTACCTGACCCAACTGAGGCAAGTTGAAACCGGGCGCGAAGGCATCGACGAGCTTGCCGATAAGTTGAAAGACTACAAGCCTATCGAGATCAAGGCGCCGTTGAAGCTGACGCCCTTTCACCATCGCCAGGCCGGGCCGGCGGCGCCAGTGCGGGATTTCTGTGTCAGCTGCCATAGCCTGTTGCCTCACCGGGAGAGTGAACGGATTCGAAGCTACCTGAATATGCACGTTGGCACACACGCCTGCACCAGTTGTCACTATCGTCCCCGGGGTGTCACCTTGCAGTATGGCCGGGTGCAACTGCAGCCAGGGGAGAAGGGTGGCAATAGTGACGCCTATCGACTGATTACACCTTTTCGGGATGGCGAGGCGGAACTTGTCGTGAAAGGGAATACTGATATCGATAACCTGCTGTCCGCCTGGAAAACGGCCGATCTCGGCAACAGAGTCGAGTTCCATCAAAAGATACA
>JASFJY010000126.1:0-7746 GCA_050119415.1 Chromatiales bacterium
ACAGCGGGTATGACCAGGGGCTGTTTGCTGAAGCTGGCGTAGTCAGCCGGTGCATGCAGGTGGCATGACACATCCTCGGCCTGAACCGGGGCGCCAAATAACACGCTGACTAGGGTCGCTCCTGTAAGCAGCTGGCCGCCGGCACTCATTCGTAGGGGATTACTTCTTCTGCCTGCATCTGGTAGCCGGCAGTGGCGAGATCATTGCTGAAGGGTTTAGCACTCAGGATGCCGGTAACCCAGACAGTATCGAAAGCATGGCGTATCTTTGCATCTGCCTTGGGTACCATCACATAGACGGTCTGGTTGGCCGGTGGAGGGGGTACATGTATGCAGGCGCCATAGTAAGGTACCAAGAGAAACTCGCTCAGTTTCTTTCCGTCTCCTTCAAGCGGCACTACAAACCCTGGCAGCTTGACCCTTTTCCCATCCAGACTTTCCACCACAGGGGCCGCACTCCAGGCTTTCTCAAGCTCATCCAATATCTTTTGCGCTCTGGGGTCATTGTCATTCAGTTCGCTGATATCGCCAAACTGCGCCATAATCTTGTCAGGGCGATAATCCGCGGGAATCATGTCATCCCATTCCAACTCCTGGGCCGGTTCTGCCCAGACGGCATTGAGGGATAGCATGAGCAGAAAAAATGGTGCTGCGACAAATCGGAATTTCATGAATGGACCTCTAAATACGTATGCTCATGCCATCGGCAAGGGAGTAGCGATAGGCGCGATATCCCGGTATCAGGCCAATAATCAGGCCAGAAGTTCCAACCAACCCGAGTATCACCCACTCACGCAGTGAGGGAAGGCCGATCGGTAAGTGGATACCATAATGGCTCTCGATATAGGGTTGGCCAAGAAGCAGCCCCGTATAGAGCAGCAACAGGCCGAATGCGATCCCAAGAAGGCTAAGCAACAGGCTCTCCCCGGTGACCAGCAACAGGATGTGTCCCGGGCGTGCGCCCACCGAGCGCAGTATCGCCATTTCGCGCCGCCGTTCATTGAGGCCCGCAAGCATTACGGTGAGCATGCCGATCAGACCCACGGCCACCACCAGGGCAGTGACAACCAGCAGGGCATTCTCTGCCACGCCCATCAGGTCCCATAGCTGTTGCAGTGCCACCCCGGGCAGGATGGCCAGCAGCGGTTCCTTACGGTAGTCATTGACCTCCCGTTGAACCCGGAAGGTGGCGATTTTACTCTTGAGGCCCACCAGGAAGGCGGTGATCGCCTTAGGTGTCAGGTTTTTTTCAAGGGCCTCCTCGGCGCTGAGCTTCAGCCCGGCCACCTGTCTGCCGCCAACCCAGTCCTTGTGGATCGCCTCAATACCTTCCAAGGGGACGTGGACGGTGCGATCCACCGGTGTGCCGGTGGGTTCGAGTATGCCCACCACCTCGAACGGTTTGTCATCGTGCAGGGTAAAACTTGTCGTACCGGCACCATGGGCGATGATGATCTGATCACCGATTTTATAGCCGAGCTTGCGGGCTACCTCATATCCCAATACGGTCTCATAGACCTGATCGAAAGGTTGGCCCTGGTCGAATGTCAGGGATCTTTTATTGGCATACCTGTAGTGGCGGAAGTAGTCCTGATTGGTTCCCATCACCCGGTACCCTTTGTGCGAATCTCCCAGTGAGATGGGGATAGTCCACTTTACCAGGGAGTGTTCGGCAAACTTTTTATAGCTCTTCCAGGAGATATTATTGGTCGCATCACCAATCCGGAATACCGAGTATAGCAACAGGTTGATGGCCCCGCTACGGGCGCCAACCACAAGATCTGTGCCTGAGATGGTGTGGGCAAAGCTGTTGCGGGCTTCCATCCGCAAACGCTCGACGCCCAGCAGGAGCGAGACGCTCAGGGCGATGCTGACAAGGATCAGCCCCGCCGTAAAGCGGCGATTGAACAGGCTTTTGAAGGCGAGGGAGAGGATCGCCATCACCGCTCACCCTGCCGTGCCCGGTTGATCTCATCCAGGGTGATGTGGCGCTCGAACAGTGACTCAAGTTGACGGTCGTGGCTGACAAATAGCAGGGTAGAACCGGCCTCTTCACACTCCTGAAACAACAGCCTGAGGAAAGCTTGTCGCATGTCGCTGTCGAGGGCAGAGGTGGGTTCATCGGCGATGATGATCTCGGGGGCACCGATCAGCGCTCTGGCGGTCGCCACCCGTTGTTGCTGCCCGACACTCAACTCCGTTACCGGACGGTGGATGAGATCAGCATGCGCCATATCCAGGTGCGTCAACAGACGCATGGCTTCGTCGTGAAGATTCTCTCTCGATTGGGTTGCTTTCTGTTTACGCAAGCGCGAGAAGCGGCAGGGCAGGGCGACATTCTCCAGTACAGAGAGATAGGGGATAAGATTGAACAGTTGGAAGACAAAACCGATATGATCGGATCGGAAATGGTCCCGCCTGGAACCGCTGAGACGGTTGACCGTCTCTCCCAGGATCTCCACCTCACCGCTGGTTGGCAGGTTGACCCCGGCGAGCAGTGCCAGCAGAGTGCTCTTGCCGCTGCCACTGGCGCCGCGAATAAAGATGCGCTCGCCACGTGCCACCTCCAGATCCGGGATATGCAATACCTCCGGTAGGTTTTTACGCCATCCAAATCGAAGATCTTTAACCTGTATCGCAGCTGTTTGTGGCATGAGATTGCTAGATCATTCGGGCTAGAGTTCCAGGGTGCTGTGTTCTGGGGTCAAGTCTATCTTCTGCTGCCCGTTATTTGATATGCTCTGCACCTCAATGAGATGGGTGCCAGGGAAGCGCTTAAAGAGTTCAATTTCAATCCTGTCCAGGCGTGAGATGTCACCACATTGGAAATGATAATGAGATGTGAAGTCACTATGGCTCTCTTCTTTATGAGCGTGTTCATGAGCGTGCGCGTCATGCTTGGAAAGGGGAGTTTCCACCTCGATAGTGACGGGATCACATTTGGCTGCGGAAGGAAGACTGAATAGCAGGTGAGGCTGTTTCAGTGTGTCAATCGCCGCTTCGACAGCGTCGGCTTGAGTCTCGGTTTGCGGCTGATGTTCGAAGCCGACGATATTCATTGCGGGGCTGAGAAATTCTATCTCAAGGGTATCGCCCTCCAGAGCGATCAACAACTGTGCTTCTCCATGGACATGGGCCTCGTGCTGTTCGTGTTCTGACTCGGTCGCATAGAGTTGGCCGGATACGCTAAACAGCGAGATGGATAGGAAGATGATTCCCTGTTTGATACTACTCATGGTTGTCTGATCTCCTGATTGAATTTTAAAATGTTATAACATAACTTTATTTGAATAAGTAACTTCATGCAAGAATGCTACGAGAGAACGCTTGAGTGGATGAAAGCAGATGGACTCGAAAATTTGAACGCGATCGAGTAGGAGTTATCGGAATATTCGTGCAAAGCTGCCGCTAAGGAAAGCTAGATAAATCAACAGGCTGCAAGGGAATCCATTTGCAACATATTGATTATCCTTAAGATTGTGTTTTTTCACTTTCTTTTAACCACTACACGCACAATCTTATTATCAGGCTGATCGAGTAGTACCGCACGATACCTGCTAAACGGAAACTGGAAAATTCCACGCAGATTGATATGACTGTGATGAATCGGCACGATGTGCGCCAGCATCGATAGACGCTACTGACCATCGGTGCCGATCCGAGGCATCTGGGCTGCCGACTCGGTGTGACGCTGGTGTTGCACACTTGGGGTTCGAACCTGTCGCATCATCCACATGTGCACGGTATCGTGCCCGGTGGTGGCCTCTCACTGGACGGTAAGCGCTGGGTTGCCTGCCGGCCGGGCTTCTTCCTGCCGATCAGGGTGTTGTCACGTCTGTTTCGACGGTTGTTTCTGGAACAGCTCAAGATTGCTTATGACCAGGGTGAACTGAAGTGCCAAGGCGAACTGGCCCAATTGGCCGACAGCCATGCCTTTGCCGATTGGCTCAAGCCGCTACGCCAGGTCGACTGGGTGGTGTACAGTAAGCGGCCGTTCGCTGGCCCCGAGGCCGTGCTGTCGTACCTGTCCCGTTACACCCATCGGGTGGCGATCAGCAACAGCCGCCTGCTCAGGTTCGATGATCAGGGTGTGACCTTCAAGTGGAAGGACTACCGTGCGAAGGGTCATACCCGGTATAAGACGATGACCCTGGTGACGGATGAGTTTATCCGACGGTTCCTGTTGCACGTGTTGCCAAGTGGCTTTCACCGTATCCGGCATTATGGACTGTTTGCTAACACCTGTCGGCAGGAGAACTTGACCCGAGCACGTGCGCTGCTTGATGTCGTGGAAGGTTCAGCGCAAGGTGATGCATCCTGCACGGAGGAAGCCAGCCACAGATCGGATCAGGACCAAAAAAGCCCCTACGTCTGTCCGGACTGCGGTGCAGCCATGGTCGTGACCGGCTTCTTTGATAGAAAGCCCTGGTCACGTGCACCACCGAGGAGTGTCGATGATGGATGAATAGCTGCCGCTATCACAATATGCCACGCTGTGCCCCGCATTGCGGTTCATAAACCGCAACGATCTTGCTCGCCTTGGTGCTGGAAATGACGCCATTTTACGCCTGTCAGCCGGATAGACTGGGTGTTGAAGCTCATCGTAGTTGCCATCAATTCGCCGTAGCGAGTACCACTATCCCTGCTGAACGTCCGCCGTTACATCTCGGTGCCTATCAAATCCCCATAGCCTGGCACATCAACCCCACTACCCAGACAACCGTCGCGGTTTCGTTCTCTGTGCTTTGTTAGACAGCAGCCGCTGGACGGCGGGTAATGTCGGTAGGGAGGTACGATGGCTGCTGTCCAACAAACCTAAACAAAAGCGGAACTATAAAAAGGCAAGGCAGATGTAGAATTATTACGCAAGTAGTCGTGCTAATAATCAGTGTAATCTCGATGTTTCAGGTTTAAGAGTAGGGTGTCGGAAAATACTACACTTCCTCAAATCTTTAGAAATGAAGCGTAAGTAACAGATATTGCTAGGTTGTTTAACAAGAATATCGATTCAGAATCTTCTCTGATTTGTCAGAATTTTTTACACTTCTCTTTTGTGCGAAAGAAGCGCAACAACATAACACCATGTTTTATATGTAATTATTAAGAATGGTGTAAATTTCGCATACTATTTGTAAGGTATTTTATGAAACAAACCTCAAATTCCATTTCTGCTGTCAGGGAAGACTGCACCGTCTAAATATGTCCTCCCTTGAGTTATACAACAATTTTCAAACTTGAGCAGGTTTGGATAACAGATATTGTTTTTTTCTAACTAAGACGTTGAGTTTGTATATGTTGAATTAGCTAAAGGGTCTAACGAAAAACAACGTTATGAAATGGAGTTTCAATCATGAACAAAAAGACACTTCTTTTTCTGAGCCTTTTCTCTCTTTTGTTGTTTTCAACACATTGTTTAGCAGTAACCATTTCCTTGGTTCCCATATCGCAAGAAATTAGTGTCGGTAGCACGACATCAATGGAACTAAACATCTCAGATCTTGGCGATTATTCAGCCCCTTCTCTCGGTGCATTTTTAACTGAAATTGTCTTTGATGACTCAGTTCTCTCATTTGAGTCGGTGACATACGGAGCCTTACTCGGAAGTGCGGAGCCATCTTTATTTGAAACGGATATAATCACGACAGTGATGCCTGGTTCAGTTTCTTTGGATGAATTCTCCTTTCTCTCAGATTTTGAGCTGGATTCCCTGCAGCCGAGTAGTTTTACTTTGGCCACTTTATCATTCACTGCTACAGCGGCGGGTACCAGCCTGTTTGATTTCGGTTTGATTGATCTAAGTGACGCCATAGGCTTTTCAATCCTGGATCCAACATTGGAAACTGCCAGCATCACTGTCACGCCAGAGCACCACACCGTCCCGGAACCAGCAACATACATACTCATGCTCAGCGGGCTAGTAGGCATTATGGGATTAAAATGTAGAAGACATAAAGGATCATAACGTAGATAAATTAAATCTCACGAAGTATTCGTAGGACATTGTCTTTTTAAATAAAGGAGACAGGCTATGAAAAGCCAGAACAAAGGACGTGGTTTGTTTTTGCTTCAGATGATTTTTTTGTTTTTTTTGCCTATTAATTTATTCGCTCAATCATGCGTTCAGCCACCCACTGGTATCATTGCCTGGTGGCCTTTCGATGAAACGGATGGCACAACAGCGGAAGACCGTATAGGAAACCACCCTGGAGCTCATACGAATGGACCGGTTCCCGCTGATGGAATGGTCGGTGGTTCCCTCCGCTTCGATGGTCGAAATGATTATGTTGCTGTTGCAGATAGCGACCTATGGACTTTTGGAAGTAACAACTTTACCCTCGAGTTTTGGGCCAACTTCGATGCGCCAGGAGGAGGCACTATCGGACATCCAGGCGATATATTCATTGGCCATGATGATGGCCCTGGAACGAGAAACAAGTGGTTCTTTGCACTTGGTAGTGGTGTTCTTAACTTTCATATCAATGGACGAAGTACAGGTAGCCGTTTCTTTCCCCGCGCCCCATTTTCACCAACTGTTGGTGAGTGGTATCACTTAGCTATCACACGAGATGGCAGCCTATATACGATATATGTCAATGGTGTACCTGCTGCGTCAACAACAGATGCGCGTACAATTCCAAATTCCAGTGCACCCCTGACAATTGGCCAAGCCGAGTATCTCGGTTTCATGAACGGTCGACTTGATGAGGTATCGATTTACAATCGTGCACTATCAGAAGCTGAACTTCGTTCGATTAGTGATGCCGGCGGCGATGGCAAGTGTAAGGAACTGCAAATTCACCCGTCCAGTGGGGGCGATACAGGTGAGGTTACCGTCACCATCACGGGTTCAGGTTTTGTGGAAGGGACCAGTGTGAGTCTCGCGATGTTGAACGAGCCAGATATCGTCGGGAGTTCAGTATCGGTTGAGCAGAATGGCAGGGTCATGACCACGGTATTCGATCTTGCAGGACAAGAGCGCGGTTTGTGGGATGTTGTGATAACAAACCCGGACAATACTCAGTATACGCAGGAGCAGGGTTTTGCTGTAGAAGAAGCAGATACACCAGACACATGGGTAGATATTATCGGGTTTGATCTTATCCGGCCGGGCCGGACTCAGACATATCATGTGCAGATCGGTAACTCAACAAACACTGACCTTGGATCTGCTTATGCATTCCTTCGATTCCCGAAGAGTCTCGACTATGAACTGGACATCCCTCCCGGTTACATTACTGATGAAACTGAGCCGGCGCCGACGTCGGATGAACACCGGGTGGCATTGTATATTCCAGAATTACGGGCAGAGTCCACAGTTAATGTGCCCATCCGTCTCACCGCCTCAACACTGGGGAGTTTTCCTATAGATGCCGGTGTCGATCGTATAGAGTTAATAAAAAACTTCACCCCCAATGTATCTGATTTAGCTTCATATCCAGCCAGGTGGGATCCATCAAAGGGGCGGCCTCCTGAGGGATACTATGTCGTATATCACATGCCTTCTCAGGACGGCTATACACCAAGCATTGGCTGGATGCTAGATAGCGGTGAGGTTGTACATTGGCTGCCGAATGAAAATGATCCTTCCAAAGATGGGCTGAATGTTCATCCGTGGGATCAATACCCGGTTGTCGAGGCATGGCGTCCACCATCTTGGGACATAGACAAAGCGAGAAATAGAGTCGCAGATTTCCGCTCTAAAAACCCAAGTGGAACGGATCTGTATGGCAACCCTCCGGAGCCGACA
>JASFJY010000127.1:0-7744 GCA_050119415.1 Chromatiales bacterium
TACCCATACGGCTCCTTGGTCTCCAAACTGAAAAATGTTCTCGGGTAGTGCCTCTCCTTCCTATCTGCGTCTCTTACCGTCGTTCATCCGTTTACGTAAATATGCGAGAAATACGCATTATAGTAAGATGTGAGCCTTGTATAATCAATAAGTTAGTCTATAGCGCACTCTGCATTTAGAATCTATTATCTGATCGCTTATCGAATTTCCACATTTCCTGTCTTCATGCAAACTTTCCTTGTAGTTCTGACGCATAAGTAACACACCTCCGTCTGAACACCGGCAAATTCGGCTTGCACCTCGCGGTGTGTCAGGGTTGGAAATTCAAAGGAACTCTGGGTACAGCCTGACACAGGCAAAACCTTATTCGATTGCAGCTTTACTAAATGAATTATGAGAAGTTTCAGGGTGTTGACTTTTTAAGATCTGAACTATTCTGATCTAGCCGGCGCCAGCAGCAAAGCGTCGTAGCCAATCGTTGTTCTCGGAACCAACAGGGTCCTGCTGCTGAAGCATATCCTTCGGCCTGTCTTTTAAGATCAATCGGTTAGGAGCTGCAAGCCTGCCCTTGCTCTGTGATGTGGCGCTTGCCAAGTGAATCGCCTTGATCAAAGGCTGGCTTGAAGCCCTGAACACGACATATTTGGTTGCCGGGTTAATAATAAATACCCCACCCGATGATGGGTGGGGCATTGGCAAGCCAAATGCAACTAAATGTTTCTAGAAATAAACTCGCATGCTCGCAGGTGCTACGTATTTTCTTGATGCATGCGCTACAATTCTAGGATTGTTTTTGCATAGATAGCACTTATAGCAGTTCAAACTCTGTAGAATATCCTACAAATGATTCGTAGATAGTAAAAAAGAGCAGCCAGCGTTTTGCCAATCCATTGTATTTTATGCGATAGGCACCCGGCTCTTGGTTACGGACCAACCAGGTAACCGTCGCCACAGAGAGGTCCGACAAATTGCTCTTACCGCCTTCTCGCTCCCAGTCGAAGCTTGTATAGGGGTCCGTGTCAGTAGCAATTGTGACCCAGCTTTCACCGCTTTTTTTCTGTATCTCCAAAAAGGTATATGTGGCAGGATCGTAATAATCTTCCAGGTCTCCATCCAGCTTTTTTTCTAGAATCGTGCGTGGGTGGGCGCCACGGAATTGCACCTGTACCTTGTCATGAAGTGCGGAATAACTTGTCTGCGCATCAGACAAAACTTCTCCGAAAGTGCCTCCATCGGTAACCACGCCAATGCTGGATATCTCTGTCTCTATAAACTGTTGTGAGGAGAGATCTGGCGGTGCCTGACCGGCGACAGAGCTCTTCCCCGCGACAAGGTCAGCGGCTAATCGGTCCAGTTCCTGGTTTACCGCAGCACTAGCCCAGGGGCCATAGATTGCGAAGGATCCCTCATAATGCTGTGCCGCATATTCTTCCCGAGTAACAAGGTATTGTCCATACGAATTGACCATATCGGCTAGAATGATTTGATCGATCCCTGCTGACGCCAAGGTACTTGCAATCGACTGGCGCAGACGACGACCTGTCATTGTAGATGTTTCAAACGGCGTACCCATTATTGCCATATTACCGAGGCGAATAATCTGCAGCGGAATATTCACTGGAACAAAAGGCACATTGGGGTTGGGAAACCAGAAGTCGTCTACTTTACCGACCGGTAAAAGAGCGAACTTTTCTTTGTGGCAAACATCGTACTGATTAGTTTGTAGTGCCACTTGCGCAAGGGGCCAGATAGCTCCAAGAAAATCGGTAATACCGCCGGTATCCAGGCTATTAAAATCGAACTTATGCTGCACCCACTGACCATCTTCGTCAATGTATTCATTTTTAATTACACCTTCGGCTGCATAGTTTACCGGTGCACCCTCTTCATCTCCGGCCAAAAACCCTGCGCCAATTACTCCGATACAGGTGCTGTAACTACCTGTATCGGCTTCTGTATCCCAGGGCATGTAATATTTGCCAACATAGTCAGACTGTATGCTCACTCTGTTAAAGTCGACATAAGTGTGTCGAAAATCAAGACTAACAGGAACTAATACCGTAGCACCATTATAAAGTGACAGTGCTGCCTGATATTGCAGACTACCGGCAACAATCGGGTTTTCCATGTCATCAAGATTGCTATCCAATTCCACTGGCCGAAAAAAAGGAAGTGTAACATCGTCTGGGTTAGGATAATTAGGACTCGAATCACCCACTGGGCCCTGGGCAAATGCCGCAACAAAATCGCCTCCCTGCGTTTTTTCAAAACGGTATGCCGCCCAGCCTTTGTTATCCCCGTGTATACGCCTGTTGTCGATATCCAAGGACGTACCATGGACACCAAACCAGTTGAGTAGCCCAATAGGGGTCCCGTCTATTGCATCAAAACGCAGTAACCGCATGTTCTCATCAACACTGGAAGAATAATCGTCTGCGTCCATATTTTGTTTATAGGCAAGCGTTGAACGGTTATATGAACCGCCAGACACCTTGCCTTCGGCAAATTTTATTGTTGCTGCCCGACGATTATCATAGGCGTCAATAATCGATTGAGTAATGCCGGTAACTACCGTGTTGTAATGCAGTTCATCGAAACCGCTAACGCCGTTGAAGAGATTGAAAAGTGTATACCAGGAAATATTCGAAGACGCTGCATGGGTGTGAGTGGCCGCTACTAAGACGTTTTTCTCATTAAATAAATCACTATAACCGTCTTCCTTTAGTTTTTTTATAACACCGAGTTTTACACTCTGGTACATGTGTAGTTGATCAGCTGTAACCAATGCAACCAGACCAACACCGGGTTGTTCAATCACAAATGTGCGGCTATAAAGTCGCATCGCTAGACCGCTCATTTCATCACCAGGACTATTATACCCTGTGCTCGAGGAGACGAATGGTCCAGTGATATCGACCTTGGCCGCACCGATGTTGTAAGTATCCGCGGAAATAGAGAGATTATCTTCTTGACTAAAACAATCCTTGATTTGAAATGACAGAAGAGCAGCTAATACTAGCGATCCAATCAATGCTTTTATCAGTCGCAAATTTGCAACAAGTAATAAGACATTTAGCTTTTTTGTCTTGTTAGAATTACTGGCTTGATAAATATACTTATTTAATGAAAATTCCATTCAGTCAGAACCCCTGTTTGTTGATGGAGTACAACAACTCATATCCAATGAACTACAAAATCAACCTAATATAAAAAAGCAAATTTTTTTTTGTTCGTAAAGTATTCCGACAGTTTTTTCATTTTGTCGGATTTGGAAAACCATCTTTGAGGATGGACTAATTGTCACTATACGAGACTAGCAAATAACAGTAGCATTTAGTAACACATTGAATTATTGAGATAATTAACTGGCCGTCCACAATGTCCAGCTTGGATTTCGTTTAAGTTAGTCCTTCTTAGGAAGAAAATTCGCACAACCGATAGCGCTAATTTGAGGATTTTTCTTCCCTAGCTTGAATGTTTTACCCGGACGCCTAGAAAATAAACTAACATGATGTTATTGCATGCAAAAATAAAGGAGAATCCTAATGGGAAAAACCAAAAATATAGGCTTGCTTTAGTCTGTGTAAGTATATTTTCGTCGAGATGCCTTTTTATGGCATTGATAGTGACACTGCTGCTAAATGATGCAAAGCGGTCGATAATGACCACATTGCAGTTTTGATTCAAATTAAGTGCGGTCTTCACCAATCAAATCCGCTGCCATACCTCACGATTTTCACGTCCCAGTTTACTGGCGGCTCTCTCAATAATATTCATGTTTTTCCAGGATTGTAATTACATCACCCTGAAACATTTATCGAGGAACAAGCTATATTTGACACGGGTGCAGGTTGCGATCGACCTTGAGGTGAATTACGCTTTAAACGGCCTTTCACTCTAAACGGGGGATTAATATTCGGAGTCGCAGAAGATTACCTTCACGCCAGCATGCGATGGCTCACAGGTGACGAAGGCAGCCTTGACCTGGTCGTACAGGTCGCTGCGGCGCTCAATGCCGATATCGAGGTGTTTCGAAGGGTTCAACGTCTGGGTGCGGGCTAGGCGATCTGCCGCGCCACATCCCTATTGCAAAGCGGTCATTACCTAAAGGAGGAGGAGATCCATGGCGGAAATGAAGATTTTAATGCTCGTGGGTGACTACGTGGAGGATTACGAAGCGATGGTGCCCTTTCAGATTCTCACCATGGTGGGCCATACGGTGCACACAGCCTGTCCGGGCAAAGCGGCCGGGGATAGTGTGCGAACCGCGGTCCACGATTTCGATGGCGATCAGACTTACAGCGAGAAGCCGGGGCACAATTTCGCTATCAACGCCAGCTTCGACGAGATCAGCGGCGATGACTACGATGCCCTCGTAATCCCTGGTGGACGGGCGCCGGAGTATATTCGCCTCAACGAGAAGGTCATCGCTATCGTGCGAAGCTTCGACGCGGCAAAAAAACCCATCGCCGCCATCTGCCACGGCCAGCAGGCGCTTGTGGTTCGGCCCAAAGGGAGCCCCGCTACTGGGCCAATTCTGCGTTGCACTTCTTGGAAAGGGCATGTCATTCCATCCTTCGGTCCGTAAACGGCACATCCATGTGCCACTCCTCCCTGCGAAGTGCGCCTTGCCTTGGCCCAGTAGCGGGGCTCTGAGTGTTACTGAATTTACCGCACGGCCCACTAGCCCGAATGTTTCATCAGGGAACGCGATGATCGCGCCGGGATCGTCGTTCAGATGCGGATTTGCGTTTGAATTAATAACTTGCTATTCATGATTGAGCAAATACCTCAGCTGGCCGGCGAGACTTGTGCGAGAATGTCTCTTGAAAAAGGCATGGCATTCAGTGCCCCTACAATCAAGTCAACTTTTCAAATTGTGTTTATGACTTTGATCATCAAGTGTGAAGCAGATTAAGTGAGCTGACTTCACTGGTAGCCGATTAATAGTAAATATACGAGATTAAAGTATGGAAAAGATAAAAGCAGTAATTAGAACATCCTTAGTGGGTGGTTTGGTGGTCATTCTTCCGGTCGCTATTTTGGTTTTCGTTTTTCGGTGGATTTTTAGGATGATTACCGACGCAATACAACCGCTTACAGATCAAGCAGTTGCTATTTATGGCGTGCCAGAGTTTGCAGGCGATATAATCGTCGTTAGCATAATTGTGCTCTGCTGCTTTCTTGTTGGCGTTATTGTTAAAACCAGCATTGGCAGGTACATGCATCGGTTTTTTGATGAGCGGCTTCAAAAGTTAGCGCCTGGTTACCGCATGATAAAAGAGGTGGTTGTTCAGATTTTTGGCAACAAGGAGGACTCACCGTTTTCAAATGGGCAGGTCGCCAGGGTCAAGCTTTTTGGGCCTGATTGTCCAACGGAGGTCACTGCGCTAGTAACCGATAAGGGTGACAATGGCATATACACGGTATTCATGCCAACAGGACCCAATCCAACCAGCGGGAATATCTATCACGTTATGGAATCCCAGATTACTCTCTGTCCGGACGTTAAGATAGATTCAGCCATGCGGACGGTTATTGCCTGCGGTGCAGGTTCTGCAAGCATCTTTGATTGGAAAAAAGCGTAAAGACAGAGACAGTGGATCATGTTGGTTATTCGCGGCTTTCGATGGCGGCAGAAGAACTCAGAATGACGCTGTAAGACACCATTTTAGAAACGGAGAATACTACATACTGCAAGGCAAAGGGTGCCGGTCTTTGATATATTCGTCACATTATGAGCTAACTTGGCCGTCATGAACTTGATCGTCTTCACCGCGCGCAGCAACACCTTGTATTCATAGCTTAGCGCCTCACCGAACACTCCCACCGAGCTTACCGCCAGGAACACGGCGAAAGCCTGACTCATCTCGTCGCAGGGGTTGTACTTTTACAGTTCCTCGATATAAACATATGAAGCCTGGCTCAGCTGGTCAGCGTTATCTTTGGTGACCTCACAGATAATACGCACACCGAGTCCCGGGCCGGTAAGGGGGGCGGTAGATCGTTTCAGAGAGCATCCAGCTTGAAGCCTATCTTGCGTAGCATATCCTTGAACAGCTCGCGCAGCGGCTCAATCAATGCCCGTTTCATGCGCTGAAAGTGATTGTACTCAAATATCCCCGTAAAGGCATGTAAAACATAGTGATGGCTGATATCTGAATATAGATAATCATTCCTCCTGGGTTCACGTTCAATTCGTATAGGAGATAGAGATGAAAACAAGAATTAAAACTGTAACAGCAGCAGGTATTGGCTTGATACTACTTCCATGTATGACAGGTCTGGTGACGGCCGAGGAAGGTCCAGGCATGATTTTCGATGGCGGCTGGACAGAGCCTGAAGATGGTGCCCATGCCACGGCCGCCATTTATATCAGCGATGGAGCAAGGCTTGAGGACAATGAATACATCGATGATGAAGTTATTATATCGATTGCCAAGGGTGCTGAAGGTATCAGTGGAACAGCAACCGAGGGAGTATTCATGACTTCATCTGACTATGAAGCAACCGGGATCGTTGTATCAGATGGCAGTTATCAGATAGGGGGTAAAAAAGATTATTATACAGTGTATTCTGACGTACTTGAGGACTATATCGGAACCATTGTCATTGACGAAAACAAGGGAGATAAAGTCAACGAGGACAATCAGGAGAAAAACCTTAAGCCTCTTGGGGCCTACAATACAGTGTTATTGTTTAGCCTTGATGAGAAAGTAGCTGCTGATGCAATTACAGGTTCAAGTGCTATTGATGCCGATAACGAAGCAGTCGTGGCAATTGATAATACTTATCTTCAGGTAGATGGTGCTCAGCGCTATGGAGACAGCTCCTACGGTAGCAGTACCACCATCGTTAACGATTCCTACTTTGTTTCAACGGGCAATGCAGGTGGTTTTACGGATGATATCAGTGAGCCATATTCCAATGAGGCATTGCTGATATCTGGAACGGCCAGGACCAATTTTTCGATTTCGGCCACGGATACCTATTATTTTAACTCAACAGTGGTTGCCGAGGGGTGGGCAGCATTGTCAACCGATTCTTCCACTGGTGACGGTCTTGATCTGTATGCATATAACACCATCGCTAAGGCATTAAACGGTGGTTACGCTACCTATGCCGATTATGGCTGTCGGGTATTCCTGTACGGCAGTGATCTGGAAGCAGCAGAAATCGGCGCCATCATCGCTAAAAGTGGCCGCATCAGTGTAATGGATGCTGACTCTGCTGATGAGAGTCTCCTTTACTTGAATAAAGGGCGAAAAGATTGGTCACAATCAACCATTTATGGCGGCCGCAATGCTGTCATGCTTCATACACCGGACATGATGGGGACTGGCATAGATGCAGCAGACAGTGGTTATCTGAAGGTCATCAATAGCCGCCTTGCAACAGATCAAAGACTTGTTAGCACATTTGATTACAGTTCATACAGCGATGCCATTCAAGCTTATGTGGATTATGTCAGTGGCGACCTCATTTTGCTAAAGAGTACAAGTGCCACTATCTATTTGGAGCGTGCAGAGCTTGATGCCTATAATGATGTTCTTATCCATAGTGTTCTTAATTCTGACGCCATGGGGAATTTTCTTGCTGCAGGAGACAACGAAGCGGTAGATGGTGATGGAAACCTCATGGTTGAACCAATTGCTGTAACAATGAAAGACATGAGGGCACAGGGAGATATTATCCATGAAGACTATCAGAGAAATATGGAGCTTACTATTGAGGCTGCATCACT
>JASFJY010000128.1:0-7722 GCA_050119415.1 Chromatiales bacterium
TCGATCATGAACGCCTACCTGGGCAAATCCGCCGCTGGCGCCACCTGGCCGCCCCCCTGGCGCCTGTTCCAGAAAGACCACCCGGCGGAAGCCGCTCAATTGAAGCTGATCTGGGAGACCCCGCCGCTGATGAACAACTCGGTCATGGCCCGCGACGATGTCCCGCGGGAACTGGTCGACAAGGTACTGACCCTGCTGCTGGCCCTGGATGAAACCCCCGCGGGCAGAGTCATCCTCAGCGCCATGTCGACCGCGCGCTTCCATGCCGCGAACGACGCCAGTTACGACAAGGTGCGCGACTATGTTGCCGTCTTCGAACAGCAGGTGCGGCCGGTAGAGCGCAAATGACGCTGACCGAACGCTATCTGAAGCCGGTCTTCGGCACCCTGCGCGGCCAGCTCATCCTCGGCGTGGCGCTGCTCAACGCGGTGATGATGGCGCTGTTCGTCTGGTATCTCACCGACCGGCAACAGGAGATGCTGCTGGAGCGCCAGACCGAGCAAGCCACCGCCCTGGCCAACAGTATCGCCACCACCTCCTCCGGCTGGCTGGCGGCGAGGGACTACTCCGGCCTGCAGGAGATCATCGACGCCCAGGGCCGCTACCCCGACCTCCTGTTCTCCATGATCCTGGCCCCGCAGGGGCAGGTACTGGCGCACAGCGACACCTCACTGGTGGGCAAATACCTGCAGGATTTCCAGGAGACCGATCTGCACGAGACCAACACCCGCATCATCAGCCACACCGCTGAACTGGTGGATGTGATCACCCCCGTGGTGCTGGCCGGCTTCGACATCGGCTGGGTACGGGTCGGTCTGGGCCAGGAGACCACGGCAAGACGCCTGCGGGCCATCACCCGAATCGGCATCCTTCAGGCCATCGCCGCCATCCTCATCGGTTCCATAGCGGTTGCGATCATGGGCTGGCGGGTGACACGCCGCCTCTACGCCATTCAGACGGTGGCGGACGCCATCCATGGCGGTGAGAGGGAGCAGCGGGTGCAACTCCAGGGACAGGACGAGGCGGCCAAGCTCGGCAACGCCTTCGACTCCATGCTCGATACCCTGTCGCTGCGAGAAAAAGAGCTGCAGCGCCACCGGGACCACCTCACCGAGCTGGTGGAGGAGCGCACCGCGGACCTCACCAAGGCCCGCGACGCGGCCGAGGAGGCCAACCGCGCCAAGAGCGTCTTCCTGGCCAACATGAGCCATGAGCTGCGAACACCCCTCAACGCGGTCCTGGGGTTCTCTCAACTGATGAAGAACGCCCCGGACACCACCACCGAGCAGCGCAAGAATCTGGACATCATCACTCACAGTGGCGAACACCTGCTGAACCTGATCAACAATGTGCTGGACATCTCCAAGATCGAGAGCGGCCGCGTGGAACTGGAGGAGTCCAATCTCGACCTGCACCAGATGTTGCTGGAATTGAAATCCCTGATGTACATGCGCGCCGCGGAAAAAGGCCTGGAGTTTTCAGTGGACCAATCCCCCGACCTGCCCCGCCATATTGCCGTCGACGGGGGCAAGCTGCGGCAGGTGCTGATCAATCTGATCGGCAACGCCATCAAGTACACCCTCCACGGCGGTGTCATCCTCAAGGCGATGCCGGTGAAACTGGAGGCAGACAATCGAGCACGGCTGCGATTCGAGGTGGCCGATTCCGGCCCCGGTATTCGCGCAGAAGACCGAGAGCGTATCTTCTCCCCCTTTGTGCAGGTGGGGGACAGGCCGCCGACCGAGGCGGGCACCGGATTGGGACTGGCCATCTGCAAGCAGCATATCGATCTGATGAACGGCGAGATCGACATCGCCAGCGAGCCGGGCAAAGGCTCGGTCTTCCATTTCGAGATACCGGTCAGCCTGCTGCCATCCAAGGAGATCCCTGCCACACCGTCGCGTGGGCGTGTCCTGGGTCAGGCCGAGGGGCAGCCGCGCTATCGGCTCCTTATCGCCGAGGATCAGCCGGAGAACCGCTTGCTGCTTCGCCAGCTGCTCGATCCTCTCGGTTTCGATCTGCGCGAAGCGGTCAACGGCCAGGAAGCGGTTGAACTCTTCGAGCAGTGGCGTCCCCACCTGATCTTCATGGACATCCGCATGCCGGTCATGGACGGACTGCAGGCAACCCGCCGGATCAAGGCCAGTGACGCGGCCGCGCAGACCAACATCGTCGCGCTGACCGCCCATGCCCTGGAAGAGGAGCGCAGGGAGATCCTGGCGGCGGGATGCGACGATTTCATCCGCAAGCCCTATACCTATCCCGAAATACTCGATGCCCTGTCGCGCCACCTCGGCGTGCGCTTCATCTATGAGGAAAAAACGGCTTCCACCGCCGAGGTCTCGCTGGACGCGGCGGCCTTGGCCGCCCTGCCCGACGAGATGCGCAAGGCATTGGAACAGGCGCTGGCCCGCATCGACCTGGAGGCGGTGAACCATGCGATTGACGCAATACGCAAGGATAATCCTTCTTTGGCGGATGCCTTGGCACCGGTGGCCAAGGATCTACAATTCGGCCGCATTTTACAGATGATCCGCTGCAACCACGGCGAATCCGCGACAAAGAGCGCAGCGGGGCAAAAACAATGAACCGGGAGCGCTTCAACAAGATATTGGTCGTTGACGACAGCACCGCCAATCTGCAGCTGCTGATGAACCTGTTGACGGAGCAGGGCTATACCGTCTACCCCGCCTCCGACGGAGAACTGGCGTTGGAGTTTGTCCAGTCGAAGCTCCCAGATCTCATTCTGCTGGATATCAGGATGCCGGGGATGGACGGCTATGAAGTCTGCCGACGACTCCAGGCCGATGAACGCACACGTTCCGTCCCCATTGTCTTCCTCAGCGCCCTGGAGGATGAACACGACAAGGTGAAAGGCTTTCAGGCAGGCGGCGTGGACTACATCACCAAGCCCTTCCAGCCGGAGGAGATGCTGGCCCGGGTTCGCATCCATCTGCGTATGCGAGAGCTCACCGAAGCCCTGGAACAGGAGGTTGACGCGCGCACCAACGCGTTGATGATCACCAACAAACGGCTTGAGGAGGAGATTGAAGAACGCACAAAGGCGCAGAAGGCGCTACACGAAAGTCGCCAACGCATGGACAACATCCTCGCCAACAGCCCGGGCGCCATCTATCGTTGCGCCAATGACAAAGACTGGACCATGGAGTTCATCAGCGCCGGCATCACACGGATCACCGGCTATGCCGCCGAAGATTTCATCGACAACAGGATCCGCTCCTACGCCAGCATCATTCACCCGGACGACCGCCGGAGCGTCGCCGATACAGTGGCGAGCAGTGTGGCACGCAAGGATCACTATGAGGTGGACTATCGCCTGATCGCGGCGGACGACACCCAGCGTTGGGTGCATGAACAGGGCCGTGGCGTCTTCGATCCCGAAGGGGGGCTACTCTGCCTGGACGGCGTCATCTTCGACATCACCGCGCAACGGCGGGCGGAGGAGGCGGTGAAGCTCAACGCCGAGCGCATGGAGGCTATGCTTCAGTTGAGTCAGATGACCGGCGCGAGTGAAAAAGAACTCATGCGTTTCGCCTACGAGGCGGCAACCCGTTTGACCCACAGCACGCTGGGCTATCTGGGATTCATGAGTGAAGATGAGAGCACCCTGAATGTAGAGTTCTGGTCCCGGGAGGCCATGGACAGCTGCAATGTATCAGGCAAGCCGATGATCTTTCCGTTGAAAACCGCTGGACTCTGGGGCGAAGCCGTACGCCAGCGCCGCCCCATCATCACCAACGATTACGCCGCAGCCAATCCCTGGAAGAAGGGCACGCCGGAAGGCCATGTCAAACTGGTTCGTCATATGAATCTGCCGGTGATCGTCAACGGCAAAATCGTCTTGGTGGCCGGTGTCGGCAACAAAGCGGAGCATTACACCGAAACCGATGTACAGCAGCTGACCCTGCTGATGGAAGGCATGTGGCGGCTGATCGAGCGTTTACGCGCAGAGGAGGAACTGCGGCGTTACCACAACCAGCTGGAGGAAACGGTCAGGCAGCGCACGGAGCAGTTGAGGTTTTCACGCGATGAGGCCGAGGCCGCCAACAAGGCCAAGAGTGTGTTCCTGGCCAACATGAGCCACGAACTGCGCACACCGCTCAACGCCATCCTCGGCTTCTCCAACATCGTACGCAATGATCCTCTGCTGCCGGAGAACGAGCGACAGAACCTGGAGATCATCAACCGCAGTGGCGAGCACCTTTTGACCCTGATCAATGATGTACTGGAGATGGCCAAGATCGAGGCGGGGGGCATAGAACTCAACAACGCGCCCTTCGATCTGGGCGGCATGGTGCTGGATATCATCGATATGATGCAAATGCGCGCCAAGGAGAAGGGCCTGCAACTCATCATCGATCAATCTTCCCAGTTCCCTCGCTACATCGTCGGCGACGAAGCGCGCCTGCGCCAGGTGCTGATCAATCTGATAGGCAACGGCATCAAGTATACCGAAGAAGGCGGTGTGGCCGTTCGTCTGGGGACGATACATAACGAACGCTCGCATCTGCTGCTCGAAGTCGAGGACTCCGGCCCGGGCATCGCAGCGCAAGACCAGCCGCGCATTTTTGAGCCCTTCGTACAACTGGGCGAACACGGTATCAGCAATGGCACGGGGTTGGGGCTGACGATAACGCGCCAGTATGTGCAGATGATGGGCGGCAGCATCAGCCTGGAGAGTACGCTGGACAAAGGCAGCCTGTTCAGGGTTGAACTCCCGTTGACCGAGGCCACTGAAACAGACATCGCCCAAGCCAAGCAAGCTGAACATGGTGAAGTAGTGGGGCTTGCCCCCGGAGAGCCGCAATACCGCATTCTGATTGTCGAGGATCAAAGGGACAACCAGGCTCTGCTGGCCCATCTAATGGTGGGTGTCGGCCTGCAGACCAAGATCGCGGAAAACGGCAAACAAGGCGTGGAGCTGTTCCAGAGTTGGCACCCGCACCTGATTTTCATGGACCGGCGCATGCCGGTAATGGACGGTGAGGAAGCGACGCGGCGTATCCGGGAACTGCCCGGCGGCCGCGAGGTCAAGATCATCGCGGTGACGGCCTCGGCCTTCAAGGAGCAGCGGAAAAAGATGCTCGAGGCCGGCTTGGACGACTTTGTCAGCAAGCCTTTCCGTGCAGGAGAAATTTACGACTGCCTGACAAATCAGCTGGGTATACGTTTTCTATGCGAGGGAGTAACCGAGCCACAGAAACTGCTGACATTGACACCCGAAATGCTCTCTGCACTGCCTGAAGCGATGTGCAACAAGCTGCAAGAGGCGCTGGAAAGCCTGGAAAGCGAGCGCATCGATCAGGTCATCCAACAGGTGGCGGCGCATGACCAGAAACTGCTGAAAACGCTGCTGCAATATACCGACAACTTTGACTACCAAACCATCCTGGAAGCGCTAAGGAAAGTATGAGTTTAAGCGCCCTTTTGTCAGATTTGAGATTTGCTCATGATAATTGTTTCGAAGATATAGCCGCAGATATCTTTTATCGCATCGGCGTTCCCCAGCTGGAAGTTTGGGATAATCACAGTAGACGATATATAAGAAAGCACGTGCAATCTGGTCATGATGGTTTATGCGATCAATATGGTGATTTCAGGCATCGGGGTTAAGGTGCGATATTGCCGCTGCCACAACCACTTACATTGTTTTGAGTGCTGTTGATGCAAGAAAAAGCCCGAAGGCACTGTTATCCCACTAAGTTTCCTCACCCTCAGGGAGAGTATCGGGGTGTAGGAGCCCAGTCACCTGGGCGATAGGGAATCGAAAGAACTCATCGCCCAGGGGACAGGGCTCCTACAATGTGTGCTCTTTCCAGAATCTTGGGAACAACGCTACTCCACCCTACAGGGAAAGGAGGCAATGAGCCAGCGGCGACGAGCAGGCACTACACATTTCTCAATTCATCGAATTGTCTCTTGCTATACATGTTGTAGCGTCTAGTTTTTCTGAGTCGCTTCATTGGAATTTCCCTTCAAACACAGGCGCTGCAGCACCTTCAGCTCAGTCGCTCGAATATATTCCGGACAGCAATAGGCCTTCTCCGGAATGACGAACATTTAATTAGGAGCTAAGCAGTTTTTCTATCATATCTCGAACCTCCTCGGAAGCTGACAGACTAATCTCCCGCAAGCGGGAACGCTGCACCCCGGTGAGCTGATCTTCGTTCAGGCCGGATACGATTGTCGTAGCGACCAGCACAGAAGACTCACTGGCTAGGTGATCGATCAGCGTGTCATAATAGCGGCTGTCTGCACTTAATACCCTGGCTGCGGCATAGCGTTCTTTCTGATTGGACGATTGCAGCTTGGCGACAACGCCATCTGTAACCTCATCCGACAGGTTATCCAATCCCGCATTGCCGGCTGAAAAAATTGCCGAGGACGAATCATTGTCCTGCATATGGCTCACGATCTCTTCATCGAGGCTGTAGCTGATTGAACTGACATCCTTGCCCTGCGACTGCATCTGGCTCACCGTACTACCCATGCTGATAAGTGCATTCCTGCGAACATTGGCGCTTTCGCCATCATCGTTCGCCATCGAGGCCAACTTGCTGTAGGCCTTATCCGTCACCTGATCGCTACCCGAAATGGCCACCATCAACCGCACCTTCTGCAGATCGGTGCTCTCGCCTTGGTTATCAGGCAGGCTTTCCAGCAGCCATAACATGTAATCTTCTGTTTCGGACAGAGAGGTCTGGCCCAAAGCAAAAATCATGTCGCGAGCCACAGTATCGGACAACTCTCCATTGGCCAAGGCATTCGCTAGATCAGCCGCATCCACATGTTCAATCATATATTCGGCGGCACGTGTTAGGCTGGCTGCATTCCTGGTCTGTGTAAAACTTCGGAAAACCTCCCACATCTCCTCTTCCGAGGCCACCTTGGGGGCGAAATCCGCGGTTTTTATACTCGCGACTTGCCATGGATTATGTTGATTGGCCTGAGCTGTATAGTGCAGCTTGCTTAAATCCAAGTAGTCTTCGATGCGTTCTGCCCGCATGGTGAAGCGAAGCGAGCCTGTTTGGCCCGCGGATGCAATAGGCAGCACCTCTTGCGCCAGCAACAATTTGGGCAGACACCGCTCATCGAGCGTGGCCTCCCACTGCGGCTGCAGTTCCTTCGAAGACAATGTCGTGTAGCTCGAGGCCAATACTTCACGCCTCATATCCACGTCACTCTGTTTCGACACATGGTAGCGATACTCACGCTTCAACTGATCGTAGTTATAGCGGTATGTCATTCCCTCGTCACCGATAGAGAGGTTTTTGAGCAGCTGTGACAGAATGGCCATGGGGTGCTGCTTCTTCAACCCAAGATCGTTGAATTTGCTAAAAACCGTGCGTTCTCCAGTCACTCCTTCAGTCTTGAAAAGCACATCCTTGACCGAACGCGGCTCGCCCATATCATGTCCGACAGTGGCCTCGCTAATTACGATATCGGTCGCCGCGCCGAAGATTTCCACACCAGAGGCTTGCTGCAATTGCAGCCGAAAATCCAACTGTGACCGATAAATCATCTGCTGATTGAGTTCGGACTCAACTGCAGTATGGACCCGATACGCCGTGGCAAAGGGGTGGTTCTGCGTACACTTGGAAGTAACCGATTCCTTTTCGATAGGCGAATCGCTGGCCGCTATTTCGGATCGTTGCGCGTGATTGCCTGACTCTTGTGACTGAAACAAATAGAACAGACCGA
>JASFJY010000129.1:0-7669 GCA_050119415.1 Chromatiales bacterium
TGCCGGCTTTGGCTGGGCATATGGGGGGCGACGCCATCGTGGCTGCCGGTTGTGATCAGTGCCACGGCTCAAAGGTTGAAATGCGTGGAGATGGTTCTTTGGATCCGACGACCTGGCCCAATTCAGGTATTGGCAGGATCAATCCGGACGGCTCCAAAGGTTCCTGCTCATCTTGCCATGGGAAACACCGCTTTTCCAAGGCTCAGGCCAGGGAGCCAAGTGCCTGCGTACAATGCCATTCCGGACCGGATTCGCCTGACAAGGCAGTATACGAAGCATCCAAGCATGGCAAGCAGTTTGAATCATATCGCCACGAGATGGCGCTCACCAATGACAGCTGGGTTGCCGGTAAGGACTATGTGGCTGCTCCCACCTGTGTGACTTGCCACATGGGTGCGGCGGGTAAGCTGAAATCAAACCACGATGTCGGTATGCGTAATGCTTGGAGCCTGAATTCGCCAGTATCGGAAAGACAATACCTTGTGGTATTCGAGGACGGAGAGAAAATCGAACTTCCCGAATCTCAGCCTCCCCCTCGACGTGGTAGTGAAATCAGCAAGAACGATGGAACGATGGGCATAGTCAAAGCCGTCGCAACACCAAAGCGTAGACGTCAAGCGATGCAATTGGTCTGCCTGGAATGTCACAGCAAGGCATTGACAGAAGGTTTTATGAATCAGTTTGACGCTGTAGTTAAACTGTTTAACGAGAAATTCGCAATTCCAGCGAAACAGATTATGCGCGCCCTCTATTCCGATGGTTTGCTGACGCCTACGCCATTTGATGAACCGATTGAATTTGCTTATTGGGAGCTGTGGCACGATGAGGGCGCGCGTGCCCGGCATGGCGCTTCCATGGGTAGCGCCAATCACACTTGGTGGGAGGGTATGTATCAGGTCGGAAGAAACTTCTACTCCCGCTTTCTCCCTCAATTGGAAAAGATCGCCGGCAAGCAGAAGGCCGATGAGTTGATCCAGGCCTATGTTAGATCCATTGAACATCACCAGTGGACTGAACAAACGAAACAGACCAGTCCAATCCTCGGTTTTGATTTAACAAGGCAATCAAATGAGTAAAAGCGGGCCGCCCAGCAAAATCACCTGGGATGTATTTTACGCACTGATTATCGGCGGTGTCGCTGGCGTCGCATTCGTCCTGTTTCTGATTGAATTTGACGATAATACAAGCTCCGAAGCATTTTGCACCGCCTGCCATTCCATGGAGCTTGCGGCGCAAACCTACAGGCTTTCGACGCACTATAATCCGGTTTCAGGTGTTCGCGCATCCTGTGGAGACTGCCATGTCTCCGAAGGTGTCTTTGCAGCCACCTGGGATCACATCCTGGGTGGTAAGGACCTCCTGGCCCAGATCTCCGGAAAGTTGTACGGGCCGGATTATGATGATCCTATAATCAATGCGCTGCATCTGCCGGAATCGGCATTTGCAGCCAGAAAATGGTTCAAGTCCAATGATTCAGTCACTTGTAGGCGCTGTCATGTTCAGAACGCGATACAGGGTAAGCGAGCTGATACCAATGCCATTCACAGGGAGGAGACCAAGGGCAAAAGCTGCATCGATTGCCATATCAATCTGGTCCACAGAAAAGTACCGGACGAAAAGACCTTCAAGAGAGAGCGCTGGCAACAGATGATTGAAGAGGAGTTTGGATTGGCGCCAGGGAGCGCGCGGCAGCTGTTGGCTGAATAGACACGAGGAATTTCGCCAACAGTACCTGCCATGGAATTTCGCGCAACGGTACGTTGCTAACGGTTACTGCCGTCATAGGTTTGTCATCCGCTGGCAACAAACTGCTCATTCTGCTGAAAATTCGCTGTCATATCGGTTGGTTATTCTCCCGCTATTTTAAGGCTGCTGGAGTCTTACCGGTGCTGAATGTCGAGCGGATTTTAACCAATCGTTTTCCCGGCTTTTTCAACAATAAACCGTGGCTGTTGACTAAGCCGATGCTGACCCTATTGCGCATGTTGTTCCATGAGCGGGAGATCAACCGCTTTCTGGAGGAGCACCAGGGTGTTCACGGACTCGATTTCATCGAGAAGGTGCTTGAGTACTTCGATCTCGACTATCTGGTGTCCAGCCGGGATCTGGAGAACATCCCGCCCACCGGTCGCGTGGTTGTGGTGGCCAACCACCCTCTGGGAGCGCTCGATGCCCTCAGTCTGATTCAGATGATCAGCCGGGTGCGCAGTGATATCCGGGTGCTCGCCAATGACATGCTCTCGGCTCTGGAGCCATTGGGCAGTCTCCTGTTGCCGGTTGACAATATAGGGGGCGGATCCAGCCGCAAGGGTATCAAACAGGTCTATGCTGCGCTGGAACGGGAGGAACTGGTGATCATATTCCCCGCCGGCGAGGTCTCGCGGCTGCGTCCCAACGGGGTACGTGATGTGCGTTGGAAAAGTGGTTTTCTGCAGTTTATCCGCCGCACGGATGCTCCCATGCTGCCGGTTTTTATCGATGCCAAGAACTCGCCCCTCTTCTACGCCGCCTCCATGCTCTACAAGCCGATTGCCGCCCTGTTGCTGGTGGGAGAGATGTTTCGGCAGCGCTCCAACACCATCGGTTTCCGTATCGGTGGGTTGGTGCCAGCGGCTCACCTCAACGTGAAGGGAATCAGGCCCAAGGCGCGGGTACGCATGGTTCGCAAACACTTCTATAAAGTCGCTCAACGCAAGGCGGGGATCTTTACCACGGAGCACAGCATCGCCCATCCGGAGTCGCGTCAGGCTTTGAAGAAAGAGCTGACCAAGGGGCAGTTGCTCGGTGAAACGCGCGACGGTAAGCAGATTCTGTTGTTGGATTGGGAGCCGGAAAGTGCCCTCATGCGGGAGATCGGTCGGTTGCGTGAGCTGAGTTTCCGCAAGGTCGGCGAGGGTACCGGACGTCGTCGCGACACCGACAGCTATGATGTCCACTATCGACATCTGGTGTTGTGGGATGAGGCGGAGCTGGAAGTTGTAGGTTCCTACCGATTGGGTGAGGCCGGTCCCATCCTGCGGGAACAGGGCATGGCCGGCCTCTACACCCACTCATTGTTTAAATTCGATTCAATCTTCGAAGAGTATGCCAAGGATGCCATCGAATTGGGACGCAGCTTTGTGCAACCCCGCTATTGGGGTTCAAGGGCGCTCGACTACCTTTGGCAGGGACTGGGCGCCTACTTAAGACACCATCCGCAGATTCGTTATATGTTCGGTCCGGTCAGCATCAGTGCACGCTATCCCCGACCGGCGCTGGACCTGATGGTTTACTTCTACCGCCACTACTTCGGTTGTCGCAACTATCTGGGTGAAGCCAAGATTAGCTACAAGCTCAGCCAGCCTAGTCAGGCGGAGTGTGACGAACTCTTTTCCGGCGATGATTTTGAGCAGGATCAGCAGGAGCTGAAACAGCGGCTGTCGCTTTACGGCCTGGCGATTCCCACTCTCTTCAAGCAGTACACCGATCTCTGCGAACCGGGAGGGGCCTGTTTTCTCGATTTCGGCGTCGATCCGGACTTCGCCAACTGTACAGACGGTATGATCCTGGTGGATGTTCAGAGAGTGAAGGCCGCCAAGCGTAAGCGTTATATCGGTCAGGACTAAAACATTCGGGTTAATTGTAACAACCGGGCGACTGCCCGGTTGTTCAGCGAAAGGCCGATCAGTAACCGCCCTTACGCTTGGTCTCCGGTAGGCCTGCCACCTTGCTCGCCTGCTTGGCGGGGCCTTTCGGGAAATGGACATAGAGGGATTTGGCATCCACCTTGGCTTCGTCGGTCCAGAAACCTTTGAAGTGTTTGACCATGTGACGCTCGTTAGGCTGGTTGCCGCCATTGTTGAAATATTCGTCACGCAGGTAGTTGATGATGTCCCAGGCCTTCTCGCTCAGTTCGATGCCTTCTGTCGCTGCGATGGCCTTCGCCACATCCTCGTTCCAGTCGGTCTGATCGACCAGGTAGCCGTTGGCGTCGGCCTCGATGGTTTTGCCGTTCACTTCATATGACATTGATCTCTCCTTGCAATCAAAAAACAGGGCGGGTTAGTCAAACACTCTTATGCGGAACAAACAAGCCGAAGCCGCGGCTGCGCAAAGGGCCTATGCCCCTTTCCTGCAGAGACACGGCATCATCCAGCGAGAGCCCGGCAACCATCAAGCTGCGTGTCTCTAGGGGCCCCTCTGGAGAAGCGAAGCGCGTGGCTTTGCCGCACAGGACCTTCTTGAAACGCAGGCTCAATGCCTGTAGGGATGCGACGGCCTGTTGCAGGAAAACGTCCTCCTCCTGTCGCGGCGCCGACACCACGTGGCGGCTGTAGAGGGTGGTGGTCATGCCCAGGAAACGGGGGTGGGACTCGCCAATTTCGAGGCTGTAACCGGCGACATCGAGGGTCATGCCGGTGAGTGTCGCGGCATCCTCGAGCCGCTCCCTGGGGAGGCGCAGAATCAGTGGTGTGCGGCGCGACAGATAGAGCGTCTCTTCGCCCTCGCTCGGGCGTTCCCAGCCGTTTCCCGAATCGGCGCCGTGGATCAGATGGAGGCCCGCCTGGCGCTCCTCGGCAAACCAAGGCAGTGCCTGGTGGATCGCCTCGGAAAGGGGCCAGGCATGGTCGACCGGCAGAGTACGACACTTGATCTTAAAGATCAGGTCGACCACATCGTCCGGCACCATGTACTGTTCTTCGTCGGTTTCTTCCTGCCAAAACATCGCTATCACCTGTTGTTCGGTTTATGCTTCGGCCGGGATCATGGCCCGCAGGGCGTCCCGGTCGAACCACCAGTCGTTTTCCACGATCAGATCCAGGACCTGGGCCAGTCGCGGCAGGAATTTTCCCGGATCGTCGAGTTCCATCCGTTCTACCCAGAAATCGAAAATTTCCTGCTCCTCCACCTGGCTGTGGCGCCGAGCCACCTGACCCAGCAGCTGATTGGTAAAGAACTTGAGGTCTTCCCGTTCCTGATCCTGAACGCGGATATCAACCACATAGCAGGCGGTAACGGCCGCCACGGCAGCGCCATCGGAATTGTCAGGGGTCTCGTCGATCAGGTGTTGCAGCATGGCCACGCTCAATTCCGCATCGATGGGGAAGGTGACGCCGAGCCATATGCCCTGGGCCAGGGCCTTGATGGAGTCGGGCTGGTCTGCCTGATAAAGGATGTCGCAGGCCTCGACCGCGCGCAGCCAGAGGGCCTGGTCGATGGCCTGGTCGAGAATGCCGCGGGCACTGTTCCAGGCCTCTAAGCGGCGATCCAGATCGAGCAGAATGTAAGCGGCTTCCAGCTGCAGTTCCAACCGCCTGTCTAGTGGGGCGTCCTGCGCCAGCTCAGCCAACTCATCATGCTTCTCGTCAAGCCGTAGTGCCAGCAGTTTACTGGACTTGATGGCGTCTTCCGAACACTCGTTGTCGCCGATAAAAGTTTCTGACTCTAAGTACTTCACGATGGTTGTTCCCTATGTAAAGGTCGCTTCAAGACGGTCTTCCCAGTCGTTAGGGGTATCGGTGAAAGGTGGTTTGACGTCTATGCGGAAAAAGATCTCCGTCTTGGAGCGCGCTTTCACCACCTCCAGCAGTTTCTCGAAGGTGTCTGCCTCCGGATGCTGCATCATGATCTCGCTTAAGTAGAGCATGGCTCATAGTACCCGTATGTGTTAGTGGAAGAGTGGAAAATACTCAGCAATTTACTCAGGTATTAGTATTGAACTACATGCTAAAGGATTGATCAAGTCGTTAATGCCTGTGGATTTACCTAACTAAAACATAAACCCTGACTGAATGGGGTAGTTGTCCATTGATAAGTATTCGATAAACCTTTTAACATTTTGTTATTTTAAGTATTTATACAGATATGTTGGATTTGGTAATTATCGAAAATAGGTGAAAAAATATCCCAAACGGGATAGTCAGTCATATCACTTTACCCCCCATTAGAAGGATATGGGTCTGCATTAGACATCTCTAAACTAGCCCTCCATATAGAGACAGGCCGGTTGCCTGTAGCGGTTTGGGATTGCAGGTCGGATGGCCGGTTTTCTATGCCACGGTGTTTGGCGCAGTACATAACACGGTAAAGAAACAGCCAAAGACCCGTTCAAACGACCATTTGGAGAAAGAGTGATGGCAAAACAGATGCATGATACCCCCATGCTTGACCAGCTGGAGAGCGGCCCCTGGCCCTCCTTCGTAACCGGCCTCAAGCGTCTCGCCAAAGACAATGACATGATGGTTGACCTGCTGGGTCAGCTCGAGACCTCCTACGAGACCCGCAAGGGCTACTGGAAGGGCGGAACCGTGGGTGTGCTTGGTTATGGCGGCGGTATCATTCCTCGCTTCACCGAACTGAAGGGTGATGACGGCCAGGCCTTGTTCCCGGCCGCTGCCGAGTTCCATACGTTGCGCGTCATACCCCCTCCAGGCATGCACTATGACACCAACACTATCCGTAAATTCTGCGATATCTGGGAGAAGTATGGCTCCGGCCTGATTGCCTTCCACGGCCAGTCCGGCGACATCATGTTCCAGGGTTGCTCCACCGACAATGTCCAGCCGGCGTTCGACGCGATCAACGAAATGGGCTTCGACCTCGGCGGTGCCGGCCCCGCCGTGCGTACCGGCATGTCCTGTGTCGGCGCCGCGCGCTGCGAGAACTCCTGCTGCGATGAAGGCCGCACCATGCGCATGCTGGTCAACAACGCCCTCGACGATATGCATCGTCCCGCGTTGCCTTATAAATTCAAGTACAAGGTTTCCGGTTGCGCCAACGACTGCATGAACTCGGTGCAGCGCGCCGACCTGGCCACCATCGGCACCTGGCGCGACGATATGAAGGTCGACCAGGAGGAGGTGAAGAAATTCGTCGCCGATAAGGGCCGCAAGTACGTTATCGACAATGTCATCACCCGTTGCCCGACCCAGGCCCTGTCGCTCAATGACGACGACACCCTGGCCGTGGATAACCCCTCCTGTGTGCGTTGCATGCACTGCATCAACGTCATGACCAAGGCCCTCTCCCCCGGTGACGACAAGGGCGTGACCTTGCTGTGCGGCGGTAAGCGTACCCTGAAGATCGGCGACCTGATGGGCACCGTGATCGTGCCCTTCATGAAGCTGGAGACCGACGAGGACTTCGAGCAGTTGGGTGAGCTGGCCACCGAGATCCTCGACTTCTTCGCCGAGAACGCTCTGGAGCACGAGCGCACTGGTGAAATGATCGAGCGTATCGGCCTGGTCAACTTCCTGGAAGGTGTCGGCCTCGAGATCGATCCCAACATGATCGAGCGTCCGCGCATGAATCCCTATGTCCGCACCGACGATTGGGATGCGGAAGCAGCCAAGTGGGCTGAGCGCAAGGCGGCTCAATAATCCAAGCCACTGCTGATTGACAGCAGATTGCAAGGGGGCACTGGGTTCGCCCGGTTGCCCCTTGAAACGAATCAATTACCCTAATTTTTTGGAGGTAGGTATGTCGGAGCCTCGTATGCCGATCGAGAGTGGCGTCCCGGAGATGGAGCCCTACTTACACCCCGTCCTGAAGAAAAACTATGGCCAGTGGGCCTGGCATGAGCGTCCGCGTCCCGGTGTGCTGCATCATGTAGCCAAGAGCGGCGACAGCATCTGGACCGTGCGTGCCGGCACCCAGCGTCAGATGGATGTCTACACCATTCGCAAGCTGA
>JASFJY010000130.1:0-7648 GCA_050119415.1 Chromatiales bacterium
CGAGTCGGAGGATGTGCACGAGGGACGCATGGATGAGAAGTGTGGCGAGTGCCATAACCCCAACAGCTGGTTATTGTGGACTTTCGACCACGACAGCCAGACCGATTACCCACTCGAGGGTAAACATAAGGAACTCGTCTGCGAAGACTGTCACCGGGGTTCACGGGAGCAGCAGAAAAAGTTATCGAAACAGTGTTTCACTTGCCATCGGGCGGACGATGTACATCGCGGCGGTTTCGGGCGTAACTGTGATCGCTGCCACAGTACCGAAACCTTCGAGGAACCAGTGTTTCGCTGATTTAAATCCCATGCGACCGGCCCGGATGACGACGATGAATAGCACAACCATGAAAGACGGCTTTCATACACGCCGCTACGACACAATTCGCTGGATGCTTGTCTGGCTGCTGTTGGCGCTGGCGCCAATGCAGAGTTCGCTGGCGGAAATGCAGAGCCCGCTAGAGATAATGCAGAGCCAGCTGGCCGGCGAGGAGATCAGTGATTTTGACCATTTTGCCACCGGTTTTCCCCTGACCGGCGGTCACCGCAACGTGGAGTGCGGCAGTTGCCACCTCAACGGCCTTTTTATCGGCACGCCGTCAGCCTGCGAAAGCTGCCACAACAATGTGCGTGCCGACGGCAAGTCACCCAACCATATCCGAACTAACGATAAATGCGATGACTGCCACACCACCATCGACTGGCGTCATGCCCGTTTTGACCATCTCGATGTTTCCGGTAACTGCAGCATTTGCCATAACGGTGCCATCAGCACCGGTAAAGACCCGGACCATATCGCATCGGACTACAGTTGCGAATTCTGTCACTCCACCTTCAGCTGGACCCAAGTCAGCCGGGTCGACCACAGCGCGGTACGCGGTACCTGTGAAAGCTGCCACAATGGTGTCATCGCGACCGGGCCGTCGCCTACCCATATCGCCATCAACGGCCAGTCCTGCGAGGAGTGTCACAACACCACTTCCTGGACATCAGTCAACTTCGATCACTCAGGCATCAGCGACAACTGCTCGAGCTGCCACAACGGCACCACCGCCACCGGTAAACACGCACAGCACATTCAATCGACCCAGGTCTGTGAGAGTTGCCACAGCGTCACAGCCTGGGTACCGGTGGTAAGCGTCGATCACAGCCAGGTAATCGGCACCTGTAACAGCTGTCACAATGGCACCACGGCGACCGGCATGCCGTCGAGTCACTTCACCACCAGCCAGCAATGCGACAGCTGTCATGCAACCAGCGGCTGGCTGCCGCTTATCAGCTACGTTCATACTGGCGACTATCCGGGAGATCATGGCGTCAGCCTGAGCTGTACTGACTGCCATACCAGTAATAGTGAAGAGGTGCCCTGGCCATATCCAAACTATGTACCGGACTGCGCCGCTTGTCATGCCGACGACTATGACCCGGATGATGGACTGCACAGCAATTTCAGTGAAGATCGTGACTGCACGGGAGCCAGCTGCCACAGTGTGTCGGATAGTAGCTGGTAATCAGTATGGAGCAGTTGACATTGTACAGTGAGTTGAGCGGTCTGCGGCAGATGACTCGATACGCCCTCCGCAACTGGTTGTTGTTCACGCTGCTTGCCCTTGCATCCTGGCAGGCAGGCGCTCAATCGCGTGCGCTGGATCGTATCGAGGTTCGCTCGGAAGCTGACACCAATGTGATCGCGGTACATTTCAATGTGCCGGTGCGCTATGTCTCCCATGTCACCAATGACGCCAACAACGAGATCGGTATCCAGTTGCAGATTATAAAGAGCCCTGATATCGATCCGGCCGACCTGTTGACGCGTGACCAGCTCTCGTGGATCCCTTCGCAAGCGATCCCCCTCTCCAAGGTGGTCTATCAAGGCTCCGGATTGGGCACTTCAAGCCTGTTGATCTCCTTCACCACGTTGGTATTGGATTTCAGGATTCGCGAGAGCCGTGACTTCCATGTCATGGAGTTCATCCTGACGAAGCCCCAAAAGCTGCCTCAAGTCGAGGTCGAACAGGTTCCACTCACCGATGTGGATGCGCCTGAAACCCGTTCGCCCCTGAGTTTCAAGTCGCTTCCCCTGGTTATTTATGTCATCAACCTCAGTTCCGAGGCAGAACCCATCGATCAGTCGAAGATCGCACCGGTGCCGGTGCAAGCGAATCAAGCGCTCTACACCACCAAGGTAAAGGCGGATGGCCGCGAGAGACACCATCTGCGCATCGGTTTCTTCCGCACCCATAAGGAGGCGGAGAAGACGCTCAAAGAGGTGAAGAAGTTCTATCCCAAGGCCAGGATCGAGCGGGCCGACATCCAGGAGCGGCGTCAGGCCCTGTTCGAATCCGGCCTGCTGCCTGAGTCGGAGATGGGCGGTGAGCCGTTGGTCCCCGGCACGGGGGTCGTCACTGGGGTGGTGACGGCTGTCGGTAATCCCGGCCCTGTTGCTGAGGGTACCGTGGAATCGTCAGAGGCGTTGGCTGCCATCGGTGCTGAAGCGCAAGCCGGGCCGGGGACCGGCGAAGCCGCACGGCCGATATTGCCGGCGGACGCACGCTTGAGCAAGATGATCGAACTGATTCGCAGGGCCATGACAGCCGGCGAGTACGACAAGGCCATCCGTATGCTGGAAGGCTTCCTGGAAGAGCCGGAGAATGAATACACCAAGCAGGCGATGGAGCTGTTGGGGCTGGCGCGCGAGCGCAACGGCCAGGCCGCCCATGCCAAGGCCGAATACGAGGCCTTCCTGCAGAAGTACCCGGAGGGCGAAGATGCCGAACGGGTGCACCAGCGATTGCTTGGCCTCAACACCGCTCCCAAGGCGCCCAAGGAGTCGGTGCGCGATCCGCAAGAGCAAGAGGAAGAGGCTGTCGAGTGGGAAAGCCATGGCAACCTGTCGCAATACTACCGGCGCGCTGAGGTGGACAATGAGGGGGACGAAAACGATGAGGTCTCGCACTCCGAGATTGAGACCTTTTTCGATCTGAACACCCGTCGCCGCAGCCAGTCCTTCGACATAAGCATGAAACTGACCGGCAGCCAGACTACCGATCTGTTGAGTGACGGAGAGGGCAACGACGAAGCCTTGAGTCATGCCTATATCGATGCGCAGCATCTCGACAGCCGGAGCAATCTCCGCCTGGGGCGCCAGAATCTGCGTTCAAGCGGTATTCTCAACCGTTTCGACGGTATGGTGCTTGGTTATGAATTGACACCCGATATCAATCTGCGCGGTTATGCCGGGTTACCGGTGGAGAGCACGCGCGATGTCTTTCTTCATGAGCACAAGCGTTTCGTGGGAATAGGTGGGGATATCGTCAACCTGTTCGAGAACTGGGATGTTAGCCTCTATATGATCGATCAGAAGGTCGACGACCTGACCGACCGGCAGGCGGTAGGCGGTGAGTTGCGCTATGTCGGCGATGAAAAGTCGCTCTCTGGACTGCTCGACTACGATGTCCACTACGGCGCTCTCAATTTCTTTATCCTGCAGGGCAACTGGACGCTGGCCGACAAGAGCAGGCTCTATATGAATCTCGACTACCGCAAGGTACCGCTGCTGCTGACATCCTCTGCCATCAGAGGCTATAACGACCCGGATCTGTTCTCGGAGGATATCGAGCCGGTCGAATCGATCGAGGAGTTGCTGCGCTTCGAGTCCGAGGATTACATCTACACGCGCGCAGAGAAACTCTCAGGAGATCTCACGAGCATTCAATTGGGGCTCAGCCGTCCCCTCTCACCGAGTCTGCAGATCAGTGGTGACCTGACCATCTCCAATACAAAGGGTACCCCGCAGCAGGGAAGCATCGACGATGACGGGACTATTACCTCAAACGACTATGTGGCGGCGGTGGAGGATACCGGCAATGAGTACTACTACAACGTCCAGCTAATCAAGAATGATCTTCTGAAACAAGGGGATATCGGCATACTCAGTATGCGCTATTACGACGCCAGCATTTCTGACACCTTGCGTCTTGGGATCAGCAGCCGTTACCCGATCACCAACCTATGGCGCATCAATCCACGTCTGAACATCGCTTACCGCAAGCGCACCGACAATGACAATACAAGGTTGAGGGTCAGTCCCTATCTGCGCACGGACTACCGCTTGCGCAGAAACTTCACCCTGGAGTTCGAAGGCGGCGCCAGCTGGTATAAAGATGAAGCTGACTCGGAGAGTACCAAGACCACCGACTACTTCTTCATCGGCGGCTATCGCTGGGATTTCTGATAGCGATATCGCTGAGTTGCGGTTTATTGTGACCGCATCAGATTGAGATATTTTGGGAAACACCGGCTATCTGCACCCCATGGTTTCTTAACCCAGCCCCTTCAGACGGTTATAATCCCACCTTCGAGGCAAGCCACCGGTTGCTTGCCGCGACACTCACAAGGGTTCGGGATTGACACAACTGATTGCCATTGCCGCTGGCGGCGCTGTCGGTGCACTGTTTCGCTTCTGGGTTTCCAGCGGCGTATACCACCTGCTGGGCCGGGGCTTTCCTTACGGCACTCTGGCGGTCAATGTGCTCGGTTCCCTGGTGATGGGTTTTCTCTACGTGCTGTTTTTGGAGCGTTTGAGTGCCTCGCCGGAGTTGCGCGCGGCGCTGCTGATCGGTTTTCTTGGCGCTTTCACCACTTTTTCGACCTTCTCCATCGAGACCCTCAACTTGATTGAACAGGCCGAACTGCTGAAAGCGGGTTTGAACGCCGTGTTGAGCGTCTGCGTCTGTATCCTGGCCTGCTGGTTCGGCCTGGTCATTGGGAGACAGCTATGACACAGAGCGAAGTGACAGTGGTTCGGGTTTATTTGACCGAAGGGGATCATCAGCTGCACGAGTTACTGGACTTTCTGCAGCGGGAGGAACACGTGCGCGGGGTGACCGCCTTTCGCGGCATCGCCGGCTTCGGCCCTTCCGGCAAGCTGCACGAGGCCTCCTTGCTCGACATCTCCCTGGACCTGCCGCTGGTGGTGGAGTTTTTCGATCAGCCGGAGCGCGCCGAGAAGATCAAACAGGATTTACATCAACGGGTGGGGTCCGGCCATATCATAAGCTGGAGCGCACAAGTCAATATGGGTGAATGATCAATGTTGGATCCAAAACTATTAAGAAACGACCTGGATAATGTAGCCGCCCAACTGGCGCGGCGGGGTTATCAGTTGGACACTGCTCGCCTGCGGGGGCTGGAGGAGCGTCGCAAACAGCTCCAGGTCGAGGCACAAGAGCTGCAGAGCGAACGCAATACACGCTCCAAGTCGATCGGCAAGGCGAAGGCGGCGGGGGAGGATATCCAACCGCTGCTGGCCCAGGTGGCCGAGCTGGGTGACAAACTAAAGACTTCCCAGGAGGCCCTCGGCGAGGTGCAGGGGGAGCTTTCGGAGATCGCCCTCGGCATCCCGAACATCCCGCACGAATCGGTTCCCGACGGCAAGGACGAAACGGATAACCGGGAGGAACGCCGCTGGGGCGAGCCGCGCCGTTTCGACTTTGAAGCCAAGGACCATGTGGATCTGGGCGACGCCAGCGGCCTGCTCGACTTCGAGGCGGCGGCGCGCCTGACCGGCTCCCGCTTCGCCGTCATGGCCGGATCCCTGGCGCGCCTGCACCGAGCGCTGATCCAGTTCATGCTAGACACCCATACCACCGAGCATGGCTACACCGAGGCCTACGTGCCCTACATGGTCAATGCCGACAGCCTGCGCGGCACCGGTCAGCTGCCCAAGTTCGAGGAGGATCTGTTCAAGCTCTGCGGCGAGTCAGGTTACTACCTGATCCCCACCGCCGAGGTGCCGGTCACCAACCTGATCCGCGACCAGATCATCGACGCTGACTATATGCCGCGAAGATGGGTCGCCCACACTCCCTGTTTCCGCTCCGAGGCCGGTTCCTACGGCAAGGACACCCGGGGCATGATTCGCCAGCATCAGTTCGAAAAGGTGGAGTTGGTGCAGGCCGTACCGGCCGATCGCTCCTTTGCGGCCCTGGAGGAACTCACCGGTCACGCCGAGGCGATCCTGCAGAAACTCGAGCTACCCTACCGGGTAGTCACCCTCTGCACCGGCGACACCGGCTTCTCCGCCACCAAGACCTACGATCTGGAGGTTTGGTTGCCGGGGCAGGGTAAGTATCGGGAGATCTCCTCCTGCTCCAACTTCGTCGACTTCCAGGCCCGTCGTTTGCAGGCCCGCTGGCGCAATCCCGAGACCGGCAAGCCGGAGCTGGTGCACACCCTCAATGGCTCCGGTCTGGCTGTCGGCCGTACCCTGGTGGCGGTGATGGAGAACTACCAGCTGGCCGACGGCTCCATCGTCATCCCCGAGGCGCTGCGCGGTTATATGGGAGGAATGGAGAAAATCGTCTGACCCTGTAGCTGCCAGTCACTCCTTGGATATATCATCACCTCTCCCTCAGGGAGAGGGGATTAAAAGTTAGGTTGCGGCTTGTTGCACCGCAACAGCCAGACCGCATCACACAGCGGCCAGCTTAAACCAGCATAATCAACAGAATAACAAATCCCACCACAACGGCCAGGGGAAGTATGGCCGCTTGCCAATCCCCCTTTTTCGCCTTTGGGCTGTTCTGCATCCAATACTTGGCCCTAGGCCACATGAAAATGATCCAGCCCACGATCAAAATGGCGGAGAATATCTTTACCCAGTCCATCGTATAATCCAGAGATGAAAAACCCCGGGAAGACCCGGGGCTTTTGCAGGTTAGAGAGGGTCTTCCAGCTTAATCCTCACCACCCAGGGCACCCAGCAGGTGGAGCAGGCTGGTGAAGATATTGAGAATTGCCAGATAGAGGCCGATGGTGGTCATGATGTAGTTGGTCTGACCGCCATGAAGCATCTGGCTGGTCTCGAACAGGATATAACCGGACATCAGTAGAATCACCGCCGCCGAAATGGCCAGATGCAGCGCGGGTATCTCCAGGAAGAGTCCGGCCAGCGAGGCCACCATCACTACCAGCATGCCGCTGAAGATGAAACCGCCCAAGAAGCTGAAGTCCCGCTTGCTGGAGAGGGCGTAGCCGGACAGACCCAGAAAGATGATGCCGGTTCCACCGAAGGCCGTAGCGATGATCTGTCCGCCGTTGGATAGAGCGATGTAGTAGTTAAGTGTCGGGCCAAGGCCGAAGCCGAGCAGACCGGTGACAGCGAAGACCACCCACAGGCCGCTTGCCGAATTAGCGGTTCTCGGCAGCACGAACCAGAGCAACAGCAGCGCGCCGAGCGAAGTGCCGAGTGAAACCATCGGCGAGGGTGCGATGGACATGGAAACAACCGCCATCAGGGCACTCCAGATCAGGGTGCCTGAGAGCAGCATGTAGGTATTCTTGATAAGTTTATTGGTCGACAGCACCGACTCCGCGGAGCGGGCTGCAGTGACATTGAGACGATTCATGGTGGCTGGATCTCCTGATTCGTTGCCTGAATGCAATCTAGTTGTGTAAGACATTCGGTGTCTCAGTTTGTTCATCCAAGCATACAGACTGCCCGGAAAAGATCAACTCCCCCTAATGTGGTGATAAGGCTGGATATTTCAAGGTTTTCTAGTGTATCCTAGCGGGCCTTCGGAGAGGTGGCAGAGCGCTGGAATGCGGCGGTCATGGAAACACCCTTTCTGGATTAACGATTTACATG
>JASFJY010000131.1:0-7599 GCA_050119415.1 Chromatiales bacterium
CCCCTATACAGACGATTTTTCCAGTATCTATTAAGGTACCAGGCAATGCAACCAGGTAGAATTATTATAGAGAGTTAGAAGTTATATCAGTATGTATAAATATTCTTATTTCTAAATTTTACGTTAAGTTACCGACCGCTTAAAGTTCTTTTTTTGACCGGCGTCAATCCTGCAAGCGTTTCATCCATCTAGAGGGATTGCTATTACCGGCGCACAATGGACCTATTCAACTGCCACAGCAGAAAACCGCGCTGGCGCCATGCAGGGTAGCCTTTCATCAGCTAAAGTCACTTTTTGCCCGGACAGATTACTGGAATGGGGCGCTCCGAGTTACACTATCAACCCGGCACGGGTGAGGCCACCCGCCGCCAGCCAAACAGGAGTGAGTCAATCATGCATCCCGCCGGACAGGTCATCGAATCGCGTCTTCAACACCTCGAAACCCACCTGGAACAGGAGAATCCCATACTCCTGAACACGGTGCGCAGCTTCCGCATCCTCGATAGAGTCGCCTTCCGGCTCGGCCTGCTGAGCGGCGACAACTCCTTCGCCACGCAGATCCCCTGGTGGCCGCTGATCTCGATTCTGGGGACCTTCTCAGCCGGCAAATCGACCTTTATCAACCACTACATCGGCTCTGCACTGCAGCGCTCGGGCACCCAGGCCGTGGACGATAAGTTCACCGTCATCTGCTACAGTCAGGAGGCCACGGCCCACGCCCTGCCCGGCGTCGCCCTCGACTCCGATCCCCGTTTCCCCTTCTACCAGATGTCCGACGAGATCGAGAAAGTGGCCAAGGGGGAGGGTGAGCGCATTGACGCCTATCTGCAGCTCAAGACCTGCCCCAGCGAGCAATTGCGCGGCAAGATCCTGATCGACTCCCCCGGTTTTGATGCCGATGCCCAGCGTACCTCCACCCTACGCATCACCGACCACATTATCGACCTCTCCGACCTGGTACTGGTCTTTTTCGACGCCCGACATCCCGAACCGGGCGCTATGCAGGACACCCTGAGTCACCTGATCGAACGCACCATTCACCGCAGCGACACGGGCAAGTTCCTCTACATCCTCAACCAGATCGACACCACCGCGCGTGAGAACAACCCGGAAGACGTTATCGCCGCCTGGCAGCGTGCGCTCGGTGAGCGGGGACTGACCGCGGGCCGTTTCTATGCCATCTACAATCCGGATATAGCGGTGCCGATCGAGGATGAAGCGCTGCGCAACCGCTATGAAAGCAAACGGGATATCGACCTCAAAGAGATCCACAGCCGTATGGAGGAGGTCGAAATCGAGCGGGCCTACCGCATTGTCGGCGCCCTGGAGAAGACCGCTCGGGATATCGAGGAGCGTAGCGTACCGCTGATTACCCGTACCCTGAAACGTTGGCGCAAGCGAGTGCTTTGGGGAGATGCCATGCTGATGGGGCTGCTTCTGGTTATCCTGCTCGGCCTCTCCATCAATGCCGGATACTGGCAGGGTTTCCAGTTCGCTCCCCCCTGGCTGCACAACGGATTCTCTCTGCTGCCCTTTGTCTTGCTGGGTCTGCTGGTTGTTGTCCTACTCGGTATCCATTTCGGCGTACGCGCGCTCTCCGCGCGCAGCCTTCTGGGAAGCATCCGCAAACAGGCCTCTAAAGCGGGCATAAAAGGGGACCCTGCCAACGCCTTCCAGCACAGCACCAAACCCTGGCGCTCGATTTTCCGTAAGCATCCGGCGGGCTGGGGGCGCAAATCGCGACGTCAACTGCGTGATGTGCTACAAGCCACCGATACCTATATCCAGACCCTCAATGACCAGTTCACCAACCCTTCGGGCAGCGAGAAACTGCTACAGCCCGAAACCGCAACGCCAAGGCAAGACGCCACAGAACAAGCCTAGCTCGAATGTCGGATTAAGCTGCGCTGAAGACCCGCCGGGTGTTGCGCCCCTGACGTTTACCGTCATACATGGCATTGTCAGCCTGCGCATAGAGCTGATCGAGCAACTCATGAATCGGCGTCTGTGCATCCTTCTCCGGTATATAACTGCTGATGCCGATGCTGGCGGTCAAATTCAAGTTGCCGATTCGCCGACCGAACTCCAGACGCGCCAAACGCTCCTGCACCCGTTGCGCCATCACATCTGCCTCCTCTGCACCGCTTTCAGATAACAGGATGACGAACTCCTCGCCACCAACGCGGGCAACCAGATCCCCACCCCGCGCCTCCTGTCGTATTACATCGGCAATGGCGCAGAGGACCTTGTCGCCCACCGTGTGCCCCCATTCATCGTTGATCTGTTTGAAGTAGTCCACATCCAGCAACATCAAACTACAGTGCTGCCGATGACGCCTGGCCCGTGACAACATCTTCTGCGCTTCAGTGAAAAAGTACCGGCGGTTGTTCAGAGCGGTCAGTTCATCGATAGTGGAGAGATGTTCATAGCGTTTCTGCAGGACTTCCGCCTCTTGCAGCGCCTGGCGCAATTCCACGGTGCGTTGCTCAACGGTCAATTCGAGATCGTGCAGCATGCGGTGATTGTGCAGAATCTGGCCGAGACTGCTGCAGAAAAGACTCAAGGTATGCTGTTGCCAGGGCTCGAAGTATTCCGGCAGAGGATGAGAGGCATTGAACACCGCCAAAACCTGGTCATCCATCTTGATCGGCACACTGATCAACGAGCCGGGCGGCTCATCGCCGCTGTTGGGATTGCTCTGGAACTCCTTGCTCTGAGCACAGTTGCGGCAGTACTGCAGTTGCCCCGTCTCGAAAGCGATACCCGCGATCCCCTCGTTTGCCGCAAAGGTCATGCTGACGCGTTTCGACTCTATTTCATCCAGACCGGCAACGGCTGCATGGGACTCGGCCATACTGATCCCGGCGACGCAAATGAGCTTGCCCTGCTCCGGCACGAAGACCGAGCAGTTATCAACATTCTGATAACGGATCAGTTCGCCCAGCGCCTGCTTCAGCAGCACCTCCTCGGTCACCCCTTTAAGATTTATCTGCGTCAGGGCGCGTAATGCCGACAACGAGTCGAGCAGGCTGAAGAAGCGTTCCCTGAGATCCATCGAGGTTTGATTGAAGGAGAGATCCACCCTACCGCCTTGACTACTTGAGCATCACATTGGCAATACTACGCAGTTCATCGTCTCTAAGACAACATTGCGTTTCGATATCCCTCAACATCGTTTGCGTAATACCGGGCATCTGCTCCAGTACCCAGGGCATCTGTCGGTCTGAATCTTCCCGTGTCCTTACCAGATCGGACGCCAGGGCCACAACGGCAATCTCACACCGGTGGCTGTGCCGAGGCGACTGCGCCAACACCTGCACCACCACCCGCGGAAGATGCCAGCGATCGGTGAGCCAGGCGCCGGCCTGCCGACTGTTGATACCGACAAGCGTCTGCTCGAGCTGGAGGGAATCCTGCGACGGCGACTCGCGCAACTGCTGTAAGACACGGGCGTATGCGTCCGGAAACAGATGCACCAACACCAGGGTGCCGATATCGAAGAGCAGACCGGCAAGATAGACGCCGTCCAGGTCGCTCTGTGCCGCGTCCGCCACCTGGCGGTAGACCTCACGCGACAACTGTGCGGTCGCCAAGGAACGAAACCAGTAGGCCTCCAGATCGAAGCCCCGGCACCTGGCCGTGTTGAAAGCGCCACTGAGGGCGATACTGAAAGCCAAACTCTTGACCATATTGAAGCCGAGCACCCGAACGATCGCATCTTCCACGGTAAGGACCGGCGTTGTCTGACCGAAATAGGCGGAGTTGGCAACCCCCAGGATGCGCGCGCTGACCGTGGGATCATGGCCGATGATCTTGGCCAGAGCGGCGAGAGAGAGATTGTCGTTGCTGAGGATCTCGAGCAGACGCGCCGCAGTCGCCGAGAAAGGCGGTAACTGCTTCAGCATCAGTATTTGCTGTTTCGCGTCGCCGACGGTCTGCATAGGAACAATCCTCGTGAAAATAATTTAATACCTTTTCGTGTATTTGTTACACTAAGCATACAGCAAATCTGATACTGACAGCACCCCCCTATTAGCGCTATCTACAGTGCCATGCAATCCAACAAGACCTATTGCTACGCCTATCCCCACCCGGCGGTGACCACCGACGTTGTGCTGTTCACCCTGCATGAGGGAGAGCTTTGTGTGTTATTGATCGAGCGCAGCAATATGCCCTATCAAGGTATGTGGGCACTGCCCGGGGGCTTTCTGGAAATTGCCGAAGACCTGGAGGCGTGCGCCAAACGCGAGCTGCAGGAGGAGACCGGCATCGAGGGCGTCTATCTCGAACAGCTCTATACCTTCGGCGCCCCCGACCGCGATCCCCGAGAACGCATCATCAGCGTCACCTATTTCGCCCTCACCCGCTCCGACACCCTGCAGCCGAAGGCGGCCAGCGACGCCGCACGCGTAGCCTGGTTTGCGGTCTCCGAGCTACCCGGATTGGCCTTCGACCACGCAGAGATCATCCAGCTGGCCCGTCAGCGGCTGGTCGCCAAGCTCAACTATTCGACCATCGCTTTTCAGCTGCTGCCGAAGAGCTTTACCCTCAGCCAGCTGCAGTCGGTCTACGAGATTCTGCTCGACGAGCACCTGGACAAACGCAACTTCCGCAAGGCCATGCTGACACGGGGGATCCTGCGCGAGACCGGCAAACTCGCCCGCAGCGGCAGCCATCGACCCGCCAAGACCTACCGGGTGGTCAATCCCACCCGCGTGGAAATCTACAAATAACACAACGAGATAACCATGAGCGTTCAATCACTGAATCTACCTAGCATCCAGGTCCCCGAGCATCCCCACTGGCCACCGCTCTGCGCTGCGGACAAATCGGCGCTGAAAGCGCGTATCGCGGCCAAATTGAAGGAGAGGAACGCAATCCTTGTAGCCCACTACTACACCGATGCCGATCTGCAGGCCCTGGCGGAGGAGACCGGCGGCTGCGTCGCCGACTCCCTGGAGATGGCCCGCTTCGGCACCAGCCAAGCCGCCACCACCCTGGTGGTCTGCGGCGTGCGTTTCATGGGCGAGACGGCCAAGATCCTGAATCCGGAAAAACGCGTAATCATGCCCGACCTGGGCGCCACCTGCTCCCTCGACGTGGGCTGCCCGGCCGATCAGTTCAGCACCTTCTGCGACGCCCACCCCGATCGCACGGTGGTGGTTTATGCCAACACCAGCGCCGAGGTCAAGGCCCGCTCCGACTGGGTGGTGACCTCCGGTATCGCGCTGCCGATCGTGCAACACCTGACCGGCCAGGGAAAGAAGATCCTGTGGGCTCCCGACCGCCATCTCGGTGACTATGTGCAACGCATTACCGGCGCCGACATGCTGATGTGGCCGGGCTCCTGCGTGGTCCATGAGGAGTTCAAATCGGTGGCCCTGGAACGCACCCGCCGGCTTCACCCCGACGCCGCGGTCCTGGTGCATCCCGAATCCCCGCAAAACGTCATCGCACAGGCCGACGTGGTGGGTTCCACCACCGCCCTGATCAAGGCCGTCGCTGAAATGGACAATAAGGAGTTTATCGTTGCCACCGATGGCGGCATCTTCTACAAGATGCAGCAGCTAGCGCCCGACAAGGTGCTGATCGAGGCGCCCACCGCCGGCGAGGGGGCCACCTGTGTCAGTTGCGCCCACTGCCCCTGGATGGGCATGAACTCGCTGCAGAATCTGCTACAGGCACTGGATAACGGCGACAATGAGATCCTTATCGATCCGGCCATCGGGGAGCGGGCGGTGATGCCGATTCGGCGCATGCTCGACTTCGCCGCCGAACAGGGCATCGGCATGAAGGATAAGGGCAATGCTTGAATAACAGAGCGGCCTTACCAGGGTGCGAAGTTGTTCATGAAGTCCATCGGCCGCCCCATTTGGTTGATGTCACGGCTCATCACACCGGTACTCACGGTCATCGCCCGCATGGCATGGGTCATTTCAGCCACATTACCGGTCATTACCCCGATGTTATGCTTCATCGCTCCCACATCCACGGCGAGGACGCCAATGTTGCCATCCATGGTTGCGATGTGTCCCTCCATTTTATCGATACGGTCGACCATTACGGTGATCTGTTGCGTCATGGTGGAGATGTTCCTTGACAGCTGCCCCATATTTTTCGACATCGATTGCAGATTAACCTCCATCTGAGGGTCCACCTGCTCGGTAAGCTGGTGCATGTCGCGGGTGACATTGTAGATCAGATAGAAACCGGAAATGCCGAGTATGCCCACCACCACCATCATCGGATAGACCATGCGCTCCCAACGCGACATGCTGCGATCGAGTTTCTTGAAGAAGTTGGTCAGCGTGATCTCCAGCTTGACCATGGCCTTCTGCTCAGGCGAAAGATTCTTGTATTCGGGTGAGAAGGTACGGGGATCTTTTTCGAACATCGGTGTTGCTTCCTCCGCAGACATCCGGTCCTCATTGCAGCAATGGAGCAACGCCCGAACCGGAAATGCTTTGTTATCGCTGGTATACTTTCAAAGTATAGTCGGCCACTTATGCTTGATTAGAAAAACGGCATCTGTCGATATCAAACCCGCATCCGCTCGGCCCCACGCTATTAATGTACCGGCGGCAGGCTGAGTTACACTGGGATGTAAAGGCCGAAAAATCCCGATTTATGAATGAGTTACACTGAACCTAGAAGAGACCCTTCGCCTGAAGGAGGCCAGCCCATAATGAGTCCCGAGACCTACGATGTCTATTTCTCCGGCGTCACCCTCAAGAATGCCGACCCGGCCGAGGCCAAGCGCAAGATCGGCGCCATGTTCAAACTCAAAGGCGAAAAACTGGAGCGTCTCTTCAGCGGCAAGCCTATACCCATCAAGCGGGGCGTAGATATGGATAGGGCGGTAAAATTCCGCGTCGCCTTCCGCGATGTCGGCGCCTTGGTGGATATCGTGCCCGCCGGGCAGCCGGCGCCCGAACCAGCCGCCAGATCCACGCCAGCTCCGCGCCCGGCCACTTCACCTGCAGGGTCCGCGGCGATAGCGCAAACGGCTGCTTCGACGAACAGGCCGGCACAATCCGGGGATAGCGGATTCTCTCTGGCCGACGGCCCTCTGCCAGTAAGCGCAGAACGCCCTGCCGAGTCGATTCCCGTACCCGATTACGGCCTCTCGGCGCCCAAGGATTTCTCGCTCAGCGACTGCGCGGCGCCGGTTGAGCCCGCTCCCATCCCCGATATCAGCGCCCTGGGTCTGGACAAGGCGGGTGCCATCCTCGACGAATCGCCGGCCCCGCAACCGCTGGAGATCGATACCGAGACCCTGGAACTCAATGCCCCCGGCACCACCTTGATCGAGCAGGAGGAGGTGCGGCCGGCGCAGATCGACACCGATCAGCTCTCCATGTCCGCAGCCAACGAAGGGAGTCTGGAGGAGTATCAGAAACCGGTCGAAGCGGCGCCACTGCCCAACATCGACCATCTCCAACTGGATGAAGCGAAAGAGAAACCCAAGGCGCGGGACAAGGCGAGCTTCGTCATCGCCGACGACTGAGGGGCCCGCCGCCGCATCGGTACTCAGAAATCGAGATAGGCCTCCAGCGAGCGCCGGGTGGATTCCGCCAGATCATCATGACGACCGTTGTC
>JASFJY010000132.1:0-7543 GCA_050119415.1 Chromatiales bacterium
GGCCGATGAGCTGGACAATTTGGCCAAGGCGCTGGCCAAACCGGCGCGTCCGATGGTGGCCATTGTCGGCGGCTCCAAGGTCTCCACCAAGCTGACCGTGCTTGAGGCCCTGTCGGAGAAGGTCGATCAACTGGTGGTCGGTGGCGGTATCGCCAACACCTTCCTCAAGGCTGTCGGTAAGAACGTGGGCAAGTCACTCTGCGAGGACGATCTGGTGCCCATCGCCCAGGCCCTGATCGAGAAGATGCAGGCCCGTGGCGCCACTATCCCCATCGCTACCGATGTGGTGGTTGGCAAGAATTTTGCTGATAATGAACCGGCGGTGCTGAAGAGCGCCGACGAGGTGGCCGACGACGACATGATCTTCGATATCGGTCCGGACAGCGCCAAGGCGTTGGCCGATATCGTCGAGCAGGCCGGAACTATCGTCTGGAACGGCCCGGTGGGGGTGTTCGAGTTCGATCAGTTCGGCGAGGGCACCAAGACCGTCTCCATGGCGATCGCCAACTCCAAGGGCTTCTCCCTGGCTGGTGGTGGTGACACCATCGCTGCGATCCAGAAATATGACATCTATGACAAAGTGTCCTACATATCGACCGCAGGCGGCGCCTTTCTGGAGTACCTGGAGGGCAAGACCCTGCCGGCGGTGGCCATGCTCGAGGCCCGTGCGGCTGAGTAGAGAACCGGAGACGATACGCATTGCGGCCGGGCAGGGGCCCGACCGGTTGACCATGCGGCAAGCATGATTTTGGAGCTGTATGCCAAGACGAACGAAAATTGTAGCCACCCTGGGACCGGCGACTGACGATCCCAAGAGGCTCGACAAGTTGATCTATGCCGGGGTGGATGTTGTCCGCCTCAATCTCTCTCATGATGCTCATGAATCTCAGCGTCAGCGAGCTGAGCGCATCCGCAATCGCGCGCGCGCCTGTGGACGTCAGATCGGTGTGTTGATCGATCTGCAGGGACCGAAAATCCGTATCGGCAAGTTTAAAAAGGACGCCGTGAATCTGGAAGAGAATGGTGAATTCATTCTCGATGCGGCCTGTCCTCTAGACGCCGGCGACCAGGCACGGGTGGGTATCACCTATACCGATCTGGTCAAGGATGTCTCGCGTGGCGACACCCTGTTGCTGGATGATGGCGCCATCGTGCTGTGGATCTGCGAAGTGGCGGGCAGTGAGATCCGTTGTAAGGTCGTGGTGGGTGGCAAGCTCTCCAACAGTAAAGGCATCAACAAGCAGGGCGGAGGGCTCTCCGCACCCGCCTTGACCGATAAGGACCGGGCCGACATCAAATTTGCCGCGGAAATCGACGCGGATTATGTCGCCGTCTCCTTCGTCCGCAGCGCGGACGATGTGCTGGAAGCCAAGCGCCTGCTGCGGGAAGCGGGGGGACAAGGCGGTATCATCGCGAAGATCGAACGTGCCGAGGCCCTCGATTGCATCACCGATATCATTCAGGCCTCCGACGCCATCATGGTGGCCCGCGGCGACCTGGGCGTGGAGATCGGTGATGCCGAACTGCCTGCGGTTCAGAAGAAGCTGATCAAAACGGCGCGGGATATGAACAATGTTGTCATCACCGCCACGCAGATGATGCAGTCGATGATCGAGAGCCCTATCCCTACCCGCGCCGAGGTCTTCGACGTGGCCAACGCAGTGCTCGACGGCACTGACGCGGTGATGCTCTCAGCCGAGACCTCGATCGGCAGGTTCCCCCACAAAGTGGTGGAGGCGATGGACCGGGTCTGCCTGGAGGCCGAGAAGCAGGCCTTGGCGAGACGCTCCCACCATCGTCTCGATACCGTCTTTGGCCGTGTCGACGAGGCCATCGCCATGGCCACCATGTACACTGCCAACCACCTTGGGGTGAAGGCGATCGCCGCTTTGACCGAATCGGGCTCCACCGTGAAGTGGATGTCGCGCATCAGCTCGGATATTCCCATCTACGCCCTGACGCGCCATGTGCAGACCCGCCGCAAGGTGACCCTCTACCGGGGTGTCTACCCGGTCAGTTTCGACGTGGCCAGCACCAATGCGGACAAGGTCAACGAAGAGGTGATCGAGGAGCTGCTGCGCCGTGGTGAGGTGCGGGAGAATGACCTGGTGATCATCACCAAGGGTGACCGCTCAGGCGTGGAGGGTCAGACCAATATCATGAAAGTGATGCGGGCTGGTGAGCATGTGCTCGCCAACAAATCGGATTGAGGGCGGTGCCGGCTGGCGCCAACCCCCTGTGGCAACAGACAAATTGAGTAACAAACAAAAAACGAGGAGGCTATAATGGCTCTGATTTCCTTGCGCCAACTACTGGATCATGCCGCCGAGAACGGCTACGGTCTGCCGGCATTCAACGTCAACAACATGGAGCAGGTGCATGCCATCATGCAGGCTGCCGACGCGGTCAACAGTCCCGTGATTTTGCAGGGCTCAGCCGGCGCGCGCTCCTATGCGGGCGAACCCTTCCTACGCCACCTGATCGTCGCGGCCACCGAGATGTACCCGCATATCCCGGTCTGCATGCATCAGGACCACGGAACCAGCCCCAGCGTTTGCCTACGCTCCATCCAGTCCGGTTTCTCCTCGGTGATGATGGATGGTTCGCTGATGACCGACGGCAAGACCCCATCCTCATATGAATACAATGTGGATGTGACCAGCAAGGTGGTGGAGATTGCCCACGCCGGCGGTGTCTCCGTCGAGGGCGAGCTGGGCTGCCTCGGTTCGCTCGAGACCGGTCAGGCCGGTGAAGAGGACGGTGTCGGCGCCGAGGGCACCCTGGACCACAGCCAGCTGTTGACCGATCCCAACGAGGCGGCTGACTTTGTCAAGAAGACCGGTGTCGACGCGTTGGCTATCGCCATCGGGACCTCCCACGGCGCTTACAAGTTCACCCGTCCGCCGACCGGCGACATCCTGGCCATCGAACGCGTCAAGGAGATCCATGCGCGCATTCCCAGTACCCATCTGGTGATGCACGGTTCCTCTTCCGTACCCCAGGACTGGTTGGCCATCATCAATGAGTATGGCGGCGACATGGGCGAGACCTATGGCGTGCCAGTGGAAGAGGTCGTCGAGGGTATCAAGCACGGTGTGCGCAAGGTCAACATCGATACCGACCTGCGCATGGCCTCCACCGGCGCCATTCGACGTCATCTACACGACAACAAGTCCAACTTCGATCCGCGTAAGTTCCTCAAGGAAGCGACCAAGGCGATGTCAGAGATTTGTAAGGCGCGGTATGAAGCGTTCGGTTCAGCCGGCATGGCCGATAAGATCAAACCGATCTCCCTCGAAGGGATGCAGAAGCGCTACGAGAGCGGCGAGCTGGATCCACAGGTCAACTGACTTGTTCAGCCAGCGATCAGGGAGTCTGTGATCTCCCCCCGGCAAGCCATTGAAAACGCCCGGTTTTGCCGGGCGTTTTGCTTGTTATGGATGGGGCAGACCTTACGCTGTCCGCTTGAACAGGTCCTACAAGCTAATTATTCAGGAAGGCATTAATAACCTGATCTACCTGCTCTGCTCTCCTGCCAGAGATTGACGATGGTGCAGAACAGGCGGGCGGTCTGCTGCGTATCATAAATGGCCGAATGCGCCTCGCCGGTGTCCCAGCCGAGCCCGGCCATCTTGGCCGCTTTGGCCAGTACCGTCTCGCCATAGACCAGGCCGGCCAGGGAGACCGTGTCGAAAGTGCTGAAAGGGTGGAAGGGATTGCGCTTGATGCCGCATCGCGCCACGGCGGCATTGACAAAGCCCAGGTCAAAGAAGGCGTTGTGGCCGACCAGGATGGCACGTTTACAGTCACTGCTTTTGACCGCCCGCCGGATCGGTGTGAACAGCGACCTCAAGGCTTTATCTTCGGGTAGCGCCATGCGGAAGGGGTGGGAGGGATCGATGCCGTTGAATTCCAGTGCCTTGGGATCGATATGCGCCCCCTCAAAGGGCTGGATGTGATAAGCGTGGGTTTCTGCCGGCTCCAGGCGTCCCGATGGGTCCATGCGGATGGTGGTGGCTGCGATCTCCAGCAAGGCGTCACGCTGGGCATCGAAGCCGCCAGTCTCCACATCGACAACGACCGGGAGATAGCCTCTGAAACGTCCGGAGATCTGTGTGTTATAGCTGACTTCATTCATAGGGCTAGCATAATGAAAGCTGAGCCGATTTACGAACTTGCAGCCAATATTGTGGTCTTTGTCATAATGTGATTTTTTATCTGTAAATAATAGGGTTGTTGTCATAATCTGTTCTGTTCGATCCAAAGTACTAGAGGCGTTAGCGCTCCGATGGTTATTCACCCTGTGAATAAGGGACTATCTATACTTTTAGTTCTGCTGCTTTTATCCGGTTGCGCCAGCATGAATACCGGCCATCCCGTTGATCCTCTGGAGTCGGTCAACCGCAAGATCGATGTTTTCAATCAGGAGTTCGACAAGGCGATTGCCAAGCCGGTGGCCATGGGCTACCGGGTAGTGACACCCGACCCCCTGGATCGGGGTATCACAAACTTCTTCAACAATCTGGCCGATATACCGTCGGCGACCAATAATCTATTGCAGTTGAAGCCGTTGCGAGCCATGAATGATGTCGGGCGTGTCTGTGTTAACAGCACGATCGGATTGCTGGGATTTTTCGATGTGGCCTCCGATATAGGCATGGCCAACTACAAGGAGGATCTGGGCCAGACGTTCGGCTACTGGGGAGTGGGCGGCAAACCCTATCTGGTCATTCCCTTTCTAGGACCCTCGAATCTGCGTGATTTTGTCGGTCTGATAGGGGATTTCTTCCTCAATCCGATCAGCTACGGTTCGCAAGGGGTCTACTGGTCGCTGCTGACGTTGAATATGGTCGATCGCCGCGCTGACCTGATCGAGGCGGGCGAAGTATTGGATGAAGCGGCGGTGGATCGTTACTCCTTCATGCGGGAGTTCTATCTGCAGAAGCGCGAATCCGCCATCAATGACGGGGAGTCGTCGGAGCAAGACGATCTGTTTGACGAGAGTCTGTTCATGGACGAAGAGCCCGCAGAACCTTCTGCGGAATAGTCTATCAGGTCAAACTGACCAATCAATCCACAAGTTGCCAGGCAAGTGTTTCTCCGGCTGCGAGTGGCACCACTTTCTCATCACCAAAGGGGTAGTTGGCCGGAACAGTCCAGGGCTTCTTCTCCAGGGTGATTCGCTCCCGGTTTCGCGGCAGGCGGTAGAAATCGGCGCCGAAGAAACTGGCGAATCCCTCCAATCTATCGAGTGCCCCGGCCTGTTCGAAGACGGCGGCATAGAGTTCGATCGCTGCATGGGCGCTGTAACAGCCGGCACAACCACAGGCGGACTCCTTGGCGCTTTGTGCATGGGGTGCGCTGTCGGTGCCGAGGAAGAAACGGGGATCGCCGCTGGTGGCTGCCTCCAGCAGGGCGCGCTGGTGGGAGCTGCGTTTCAGAATAGGCAGGCAGTAGAAGTGTGGGCGTATGCCGCCGGCCAGCATGGCATTGCGATTGTAGAGCAGGTGCTGTGGTGTAATGGTGGCGGCCAGATGACCGTCCGTTTCACGCACGAACGCCACCGCATCTGCGGTGGTTACATGTTCGAAGACAATGCGAAGTTGGGGAAAATCCCGCACCAGTGAAACCATGTGTCGATCGATAAAGGCGCGTTCCCGGTCGAAGATATCGACCTCGGGATCGGTTACCTCGGCATGCACCAGCAGCGGCAGGCCCTCACGCTGCATTCTCTCCAGCACGGTATAACGCTGACGGATATCGGTCACGCCGGCATCCGAGTGGGTGGTGGCACCGGCCGGATAGAGCTTAACCCCTTTGACAATGCCGCTCTCTTTAGCCCGGCAGACCTCCTCGGGGGTCAGCTCGTCGGTGAGATAGAGGGTCATCAAGGGTTCGAACTTCGTTGCCTCTGGCAGGGCATCCAGGATCCTCTGGCGGTAGGCTAGCGCGAGTGCCGTGGTGGTGACCGGAGGTTTCAGATTTGGCATCACGATGGCGCGGGCGAAGCGCCTCGCGCTGTGGGCGACAACCGAGGCCATAGCGGCATCGTCGCGCAGGTGAAGGTGCCAGTCATCGGGGCGTGTGAGGGTCAGGCGCATGAGTCATCCACTGAGGGTTGAGGGTGGTGTGAAGTTGTTAGGTAAAAACTATGTGCAAATATCTGGCGATGATCAATTACAATTTGTTTAATTAAGAAAGTACTAATATTCTTTTTCTTGAAAGCCGCGCGGTACCCGCTTTCTTAACAAGTACATTCTATCTTGAGGAGAGTGAATAATGAAAAACATCTTTAAAGCTGCTGCTGCTGCCGCGCTGATTACTGCTTCCGCGTCCGCTTCCGCATGGTGGGGTGGTCCTGGCTACAACCGTGGTTGGGGAGATGACTGGTTTGGCGATGGATGGGGTGACGGCACTGGCGATTTTAGTTTCGGCATGAGCGGCAGCGCTCGTGGTTCCGGCTACGGTCGTGGCAACAACTACTGGCGTGATTACTACGGCCATGGTCCTTACGGTTACGCCCCCTACGGCTATTCTTATGGCGCTCCTTACGGTGCTCCTTACGGTGCTCCTTACGGTGCTCCTTACGGTGCTCCTTACGGTGCTCCTTACGGTGCTCCTTACGGTGCTTCGGTCGCACCGGCGGCTCCGGCGGCTCCGGCTGCACCTGCCCAATAAGGCAGACGGCATACCAAGGGATTATTGCACAAGGACGTGACGAACAATAATAGAGATGTATGGCTCTGAAACAGATTTCCGGGTATTCAATCATGAAAAAGATTTTTCTCATTGCCACCGCCGTTGCCATGGCGGCCGCTTCCGCCAGCGCCAATGCATGGTGGGGCAACAACTGGGGAGATGATTTCTTCGGCGACACCTTTGGCGCTGGAGATTTCGATTTCAACTTCAACATGCATGCGCGGGGTGATGGTTATGGCCGTGGCTGGGGTCGTGGTTACGGCTATGACTATCCATACTACGGTTATGCGCCATACCCTGCTCCGGTGCAGAGTCCGGTGCTGAGCGAAGAGCAGCAGGCGGCACTGATCGAGCAGCAGAAGGCCTTCGCCGAGCAGCGGCATAGGGCCTTCGAGCAGGCCGTTGCCAGCCAGCGTGAATATGCCGAGCAGTTCAATGCCGATACGATGGCTCCGGCTCGTCCCGAACGGCCGGAAGCCATCGACAGGCGTATGGAAGCTTCTGAGACCCGTCGCGAAGAAATGATCAAAGAGATGGAAGCGCGTCGCGACGAAATGGTCAAACAGATGGAAGCGCGTCGCAAGGTTGTTATGGAGCGCAAGTCTTTAGAGAGGCCGGTGATTCCCGCGCGTAAAGAGATCTAATAACCAACGAGCGGTAAGAGAGTGAGGCGCCCCGGTATTGCCGGGTGCGCCTTTTTTCGTGCCTGCGATTCATAGTCGGGTTACGCTGTACTAACCCGAATGATTCACCCGGTCGCTTCGAAAAGAAACTAACTTAAGGTTTTTGCTTATTATTTTTGGAATATTAGCAAAGTTCAAAGTGTAACCGACCTACGCTAAAC
>JASFJY010000133.1:0-7542 GCA_050119415.1 Chromatiales bacterium
TGTGCCACTCCTCCCTGCGCAGCGCGCCTAGCGGCTAGCCGCTTAGCGTCACGCTATAATCGTCAAACAAGATGAGACACCACACTAGATGGATAGAGAGATCGATGGGGCATGGCCCCACCATCACATATTAGAAAACCGTTGATTCAACCCTGTTGGGTGGTTGCCTCCACGGAGCCTTCGACCACCACCAGGTCATCGGGCGGCGGCATGCGGCGGACGATGCCGTTTGGCACCTCGCCACGCCCGGCCTGATAGATCGAGCCCGATTCCAGCACGAAGCAGATCATCACGGTCAGCAGTGTCGGCACCACCGCGACTCGTGAAATGGCGACCATCATGATACTCGCTTTGTCACTGCCGGTGGTGGCCATCATCGCCATGCCAAGGATCACCGCGCTGATGGCGTAACCGATGAGCAGGATACGGGTACGATTGGCGGAGAGCCGCCAGTGCGCGGCGACAAACCAGGAATCACGTTTGGCGGCGACTCCGGCACGATACCAGATCAAGCTGATGACACTCAGCGAAAGCGCCAGTGGAATCAGGAATCCCCAAAGCCCCACGTCGAGTACAATTGAGACAGGAGCGGCAACCAGGTGGCAGGCCACCAGGTTGATCATGGACAGTTCGTGGGGTGATTTGCCTTGTTTGCGCTGTTTCTCATCGATTTCGAATATCATGGGCGCTCTCCGCTGGCAGCGATGCAGACAATACTGCACTATGTCACCGTCTGCCTCCAACATCGTTGATAATACGCAAAATCTCTCATACGAGAAGTAGACACGTGACTATCGATGTCCCTCTTTTACGCAACTTGATCATTGAGGCCGCCGAACAGGAGATCCTGTCCAGGTTCCAGCAGATCGAGAGTCACAAAAAGGCCGACGGCTCCCTGGTTACCGAGGCCGATCTGGCGGTTCAACGGCGTTTGATAGGGCGTTTGCAAGCCATCCATCCCGAGATCCCGCTGTTGGGAGAAGAGATGCCCGTGCAACAACAGGAGCAGGTACTGGCCGATTCGCCGGCCGGGTTCTGGTGTCTCGATCCGCTCGACGGCACCTCGAACTACGTCGCTGGGATACCCTGTTTCGCCACCTCGCTGGCCTACATCCATCAGGGGGTGGTGCGTATCGGCATCATCTACGATCCCCTGCGCCAGGAGTGCTTTCACGCGGTGCGTGGCGAGGGGGCATGGCTCAACGGCAACCGATTGCGCCTGCAAGCGACAACCGGGGAACTGAAGAACTGTGTCGCCATGGTCGATTTCAAGCGTCTCTCCGAGCGGCTCGCCGGGCGGCTGGCCACCCAGCCCCCCTACCGTTCCCAACGCAATATCGGCAGTGTGGCCCTGGACTGGTGCTGGCTGGCCGCCGGCCGACTGCAGCTCTATCTGCATGGCAGGGCAAAACTCTGGGACTATGCCGCGGGCAGCCTGATCCATTTGGAGGCCGGCGGCCATTTGCGACTTACCTCCGGCCATGTCAGCCAGCCCGAGGAGTTCCACCTGACACTGCAACCCCGCATGGCCGTAGCGGCCGCCGACGAGAGGCTGTTCCGGAACTGGTTCGAATGGTTGAGTCACTACGACTGAATTTTTGTTGACCTGGGCGCGAAAAACCTTAAACTACCGCGCTTCTCCTTCGGAGCGGTAGTTCAGTTGGTTAGAATACCGGCCTGTCACGCCGGGGGTCGCGGGTTCGAGTCCCGTCCGCTCCGCCAATTTCCTCCCGCCGTCAGCAGATGGCGTGGTCCATTTCGGTAGCTCTAGCATTTGGCGCTGTAAGCCAAATCACTCAAACCAGTCTCTACCCTGATCGTACCTGGGTAGCAGATCTCACCTCTTCAATCCCAGCGGATCTTCCGGGTCAATGCCTTCCATAAAGGGAATGGTGCGATCCTGATGGGTCACTTGGTAGACCAGGCCAATCCAGTTGCCGATCACCGCCTCGGCCGTGTCGTGCCAGGTGTTGTCCAGGGTCGGCAGCACCAGCGCCTCGGGAAACTCCGGTACCGGCGTGTCGTCGACTGTGGCCTGCTCCACGCGCTCCCGGAACTCATTGAAGATCGCCTGAGTGCGCAGGGTGAAGTAGTTTTCCGGAAAGGGGGGGTAGTCGGCCCGCTCGCCGGCGATGTAGAGTCTGACCTCCCGCTTGTACTCTTTCAGCAAGCTGATGGTGTCATACTCCGGATGGCCTTGAAAATAGACCACCCGAAGGCCGTCCCTGCTGACCGCCAGATGAACCCCCGCCTGCTCGCTCTCCACCAACACCTGTAAGCCGGCGGACTCGAACTGCTCACGGGTGATCTGGTTGAAACGGGAGTGCGGGACATCGAAACGGGTGTTGATGTCATTGACCAGGGGATGATGGGGAGCCATTACCCGATGACTGTAAACCCCCCATAACTTGTCTCCCATGTGGGTCCTTTTCTGAGCGTGGTGAGACTCGACCACGGCATGAGTCGCCAGACAGGAACAGAGTACCGAGGTGACGTTTTCGTGAGCCCAGTCAACCACTTGGGTCAGCGGTTCCCAGAATGGCTCTTCGGAGAGATTGGGATGGGTGACGTTGGCGCCGGTAATGATCAAGGCGTCGAGTCCATCCTGCTTGATCTGCTCGAAATCTTCATAGTAGGCATCGAGGTGGGCGCGCGCCTTCTCCCCCCTCGGGAGCTCCTTGAGGGTGAAGGGGTGCAGATAGAACTGGCAGATGGCGTTGGCCTCCCCCACCAAGCGGAAGAACTGCCGCTCGGTCGCTTCGATGGCCGCATCAGGCATCATGTTGAGCAGACCGATGTGCAGTTCCCGGATGTGCTGGTGGGTGGCACGTTCAGGGGTGAGTATGGTCTGTCCCTCTATGCGCAAACGCTTGAAGGTGGGCAATTCGGTATGTGCGACCAGTGGCATTGATGCAGTTCCTAAGAAGATGGGCCTGGCTAAGGTTGCGCTGCGTTGGCTGTCGGATCAAAGCAGCTCAGCATGGTACCCCCACCCACGGGAAATGCAATGTGGCGGGGTTATCAGATTCAGGCCAGGTCTGCCATTCAACCACCGCGGGCTATCAAAGCCTCGAGCATCTCGAGGAAACTCTTCTCGTCGCTCACTTGTGAGAGTTCCTCGGTGGTAACGGCATAGCCGTAACGTTCAGCGATTGCCTCGTAGCGGGGAATGCGGGCACGAAAAAGCCGCGGAAAGACCCAGCTGGTGAAATCCTTCGGATCGATCAGGGAGACGTATTCGATCTGCTTCATCTCCATATAGATTGCCAGCTGTTCGTCAAGAAAGGCCTCGCGGTAGTAGAGCGGTTTCGGCGCGGAGACGGCGCGGGCGATCAGGGCCTCCTCATCCACATGAGTCGCCTTGATATAGAGCAGCAGCGAGTGCTTGGCCAAAAACATCAGCAGACCGGGCTCATCCAGTTCGCACAGACTGCCGCCTACGTCGTTGACGAAGTGCTGATAGCCGTAGATCAGGTTCGCCTTGCGCATGAAGCTGGGCAGGTCATACATGGCGGCGATCTCCGCCTGCCGGTGGAGATTTTGCCGGCGCTTGAATTCGCTCAGGCCGATCCCCCCCTGCTGCGGATCGCCCAGCATGCCGAGAAAGGTCGAGACCGGCTTGAGATTATGGAAGGTGATGTTATTGCGGATGAAGATCGAGTCTGAGCGTAGCAGATCCCGTAGCAGCGGCACCTGCATCGCCTGCTCCTTGATGCTGTCAAGGATCGCTTCATCCAGATAGCGGGTGCCGATCCGGTAGTCACCGGAATAGTGGAACCAGTCCGCCTCCCGCAACATATTTGAGAGGCGGGTCTTGCCCACACCGGACATCCCCATCAGGGTGATGCATTTCCGATCCCAGGCACGAAACTCTTCAACGGTAAACTTCACAAACGCTCTCCCCACAGACGAGGCGATAATTCTACGGGCTGCGGCAGAGAGTGAAAAGCGCAGCCGAGCTGCGCGCCGGTCCTTTCGAAGCCTGTACTATGCTTACGCAAGACCCAGACTACCAGCGAATCCTAAGCAACAATACACACGTGGATGCAACTCGGGGATCTCTCCAGCCCCTTGTTGAATCCTCGCAGACTCAGCGGCATCTCATTCAATAACAGTTCCCAGCAACACTATCTATCATCTGTTTCAGCAGACGTTGCAGAATTCCGACTGAACCGCCCGAGGCGTTTCGCAAGGCACAGATATATCAGTTAATATTCCGGGAATTTACTTCCCGCGCAATAGAGATTTTTCTACTAACTAGTTACTATTATTAGGTTTACAGGTAGTGATGCGCGGTATCTCCCCTATCGAATTCGGTGTCTGCATACCGATTTGCTGAGCGAATGAGGAAAAAACTCGGGTTAAGCTTCCTTTCCTCTAACCGATAAACCTAAACAGGCAGCTGAACCATGCCCCACCCAATTGGAATAGAGAGCGTCGCGCCCGTAACAACCATGCCCAACGTACTCATTATCGATGATCAGTCGATCACGCGGATGATCCTGCAAGAGTTGATAGTATCAATCGATAGGGATGTGAAACCTACCTGTTTTGCTGATCCTACCGAGGCGTTGGAGTGGGCCAAACACAACGATGTCGACCTGGTCATCACCGACTACAAGATGCCCCAAATGGACGGCATCGAGTTTATCAAGTGGTTCCGCCGCATCCCGGGTCACAACGACGTGCCGGTGATGATCGTAACCTGTATCGAGGACCAATCGGTCCGCTATATGGCCCTCGAGTCGGGCGCCACTGATTTCATCACCAAACCGATCGATCACACCGAGTGCCGGGCCCGCTGCAACAACCTGCTGACAATGAGTCTCCAGCGTAAGCTGATCAAAGACCGGGCCCTGTTGCTGGAGGCGGAGATCCGCAAGACCACACAGGAACTGCGCGACCGTGAAGAGGAGACCTTGATCCGGCTGGCGAAGGCGGGGGAGTACCGGGATGAGGACACCGGCAACCATATACACCGCATCTCCCGCTATTCGCGGTTGATCGCTGAAAAACTCGGGCTATCTGGAGAACTGTGTGATTTGATCGGACAATCCGCTCCCATGCATGATATCGGAAAAATCGGCATCCCGGATGCCATTTTACTGAAACCAGGACGCCTGACACCTGACGAATTCAAGCTCATGCAACAACATACCGAGGTCGGCTATGCGATCCTCAAGAACAGCCCGTCGAAATACCTACAGACGGGAGCGATCATTGCTCTGAGCCACCATGAAAAGTACAACGGGAAAGGTTATCCACAAGGTCTGCAGGGCGACAAAATTCCACTGGAAGCCCGCATCGTGGCGGTGGCCGATGTATTCGATGCGCTGGTAAGCAACCGGCCCTACAAGAAAAGCTGGCCGGTGGAGAAGGCCTTCGATTACATCAAAGAAGAGCGGGGAAATCACTTCGATCCGGATTGTGCGGAGATTTTTGTCAACGAATCCGCCCAAGTGCTTTCGATTCACAATGCATTGCGAGAAGCAGACTAAGCGGCCGGATCATATACAAGTAAGCGTTATCAGACATGCCACGAATTACACCCCATAACTACCTACGTATCGGCAGCTATTCCCTGGCCGTGGTCGTCTTCGGTCTGCTGTTACTCTTCCTGGTATCGACCCCGCTCGATCCTCTGATACAGATCGTGACTCTCATCTTTTATGCTACAGCCATACTCGCCATGGGCGGCATACTGCGCAATCACTTTACCAGCCTGGATCCGTCAGATGACAGCGGCCAAGTCAACCAGCCTGCTGCCATTGAACACAACCCCCACGCCGAAATCGAGACAGAGAGCCAAATCCAAAAGACAACAGATAGCGGACAATCTGCTAAGCAGCGACCGTCTTACATCATCCTCCTGACCCGCCAAGACCAGATCGCAAAAGGCGTCCAGGAGAAACTGTTGGGCTGGAACCATGGCCTGGATATAGTCCGCAACTGTGCCGAAGCGAGCCAGCAACTCCTAAACCGCCTGAACGACAGCGAGCCCGCCCAACAGCTGACGCTTATCGTTGATGCTCAAGATCTGGAGATAGACCCCATTCACCTGCCCGCCCTGATTCAGCACGAGGCGAGTCTGAAGGGCGTGAAACTGATCTGCATCGCCACTCAGAGTGAGATGGCGCGCTCGCAGCAAATGCTGGCTGCCGGTTATAGCGCCTTGCTGAAAACCCCAATCGACAAGTCCCAGCTCTTTTCCGCCATCAACGCCTGGGAAGATAACGCGGCATCAAGCCCCAATGTGGTGAATCTCGCTCTTTACCGACTGCAACATGGACAGACTACCAAGAAATCCATCCTGCTGGCCGATCGACAGACCGCCGAGCGTAAACGAATCGCCGCCCTGTTGCAGGCTGCCGGCCACAGGGTGAAAACGGTCGAAACCGGCGAACAGGCGCTCGACGCCTTGGAACAACAGTACTTCGATGTGGTGCTGCTCAATCTCCAATTGCCCATCCTACATGGCACACAGGTCATTAAGCTGCATCGCTTCACCACGCCATATACGCAATGGGCAAGTTTTATCGTGATGACCGACCAGACCACACCGGCAACGCTGAGATTGTGCCGCGACCTGCAGGTCCGAGCCTGTCTCTTCAAGCCGGTGCCAAGCGATGCACTGCTTGAGATGATCAATGAAGCTCCGGTGATTCCTTCGCCTGAACCGGCAACGATTCGACATATTACACGGAGCGCGGAGCATAACTCTGAAACGCGCTTCCTGCACGCCGACTTGCTTGACACCAAGGTGTTACAGGTGCTGGGCCAGCTCGATACCGACAGAGGATTCGTGCCCGAGCTGATCGCCATTTTCAGACACGACAGCATCGCCATACTGCAAGGCTTGGAGGATGCGGTGGAGCGTAGGGACACCGAACGCTTCATCGAACTCTCAAATATTCTCATGGACAACGCCGGGCAACTGGGCGCCTTTGCCCTCTATGAAATATGCCTGACACTGCAGCGGATGAATCAGCAGGACCTCAATACAACCCTAACGACCAAACTTTCGAAATTGCACGAAATCGTCGACCGCACCAACGAGGCTTTCCAACACTACCTCAGCGATCGCGAGCAGCAGCACACCGACAGCAGCTGAACAACAAGACATCAAAACGCCGCTGTAGCACTCCTACAGTCGTAGCCCGGGTTAGCGCAGCGTAACCCGACGATGGGAATCGTATCACCGTTTGACGTCGGGTTACGCTCCGCTAACCCGACCTACGCTGGATGCCGCGACTCAAGAATTATATTGATCAGAGGTTTCCGGCGCACTGAAATATTCGAACTAGCGTACCCCGTCACAGATTCTTTAACCTTCAGCGAGTCAGGAAGGGGCTAGCCGCGCCCCGAAGGAAGTGCCCTTGGGGTGCAAGGCATGCCTCGCGGGGAATGACCCAGCCCTTTGCGAGAGGCATAACGCCGCGGATGGCCCCTTCCTGGCTCGCCCGCGGGGAGCCACCCCAATACGCCAGCTCTGCGTTGTGGCTCTTGGAAAGGGCGCGCCATTCCATCCTTCGGTCCGTAAAC
>JASFJY010000134.1:0-7516 GCA_050119415.1 Chromatiales bacterium
GTTTCAGCTGGCCCTGAAAACAGCAGACTGGAGGATGGGGCTGCGACAGCATCGCGGGCACGCGCGATAGGCTGTCCATCGCCGAAGCCGTCGGCACCCGCAGATCAGAAACCAGTTCATGCCAGTACCCATGGTTGGCCGTTTGCTCACCCGTCAACAGCCCTTGCAGCCGTTGCATTTCGCGATAGAGACCAGGAAGCTCTCGTGCCAGGCGACTATTCAGCCGCTCTGTTTCCAAGGCATGATAACAGCGTAGCGCCAGATCGGGAGTGGGGTGCTCGGAAAGATATTCCAGCAGCTCGATATGGTAGCTGCCGAAGCGGACCTGTGCCCAATGATAGGCCAGCGCCGCCTTATAGAGTAGAAAGTTATCGCGCGGATCGGACAGATGGGCCATCACCGCCGGCAGATAAATAGTTTCTGTATCGGTATAGAGCTGTTCCCCCTGTGCCAGCTTGAGCTTGCGTCCCGCAAGTCCCTGCACAAACGGCAACAGCACACCGACCTGTTCATCATAAACCGATCCCGAGGCACGCTCCCTACCCTGCTGTACGAAGAGGTCAATCTGCTGAATCACCTTGAGGGCGGAGTGCAAACCCTCACGATCATAGCTATCCATTGCCTGCAACACCCAGGCCTCGATCATGGGATAGTCCATCAACCGCAGTGCCTCAAGCGACTGCTCCGCGAACTGGTAGGCGATCTCGATATGGGTGCTGGCAATGCGATTCACCCAGTCCAGCACGAAGCGCTGGCGCACTGCATCGAGCGACTTCAGACACGCAGCGATCGGCGCCGTGTTGCGAAAGCTGAACTCGACCTCCAGACAGTCGTCCAGCCGTTGTCGAATCTCTTTTTCAGACAGCTGCGATAACAAGAGAAGCGGCTCCTTCAGAACAGCGATGCGCTCAACTCATTCACTGCACTCAGCATATCCGCATCATCGGTAAGCGCCTGGGCGATGGAGGCGCGGCAGGCCGTCACCGGTTCGACCCCATTGGCGATGAGTTTCGCCGCATGCACCAGCAACCGGGTCGAGGCGCCTTCGTCAAGTCCACTGCCCTTGAGATTGCGCGTCATATGCGCAAACTTGACCAGGCGAAGCGCGACCTCGTCGCTGACTGCCGCCTCCTTCTCGATGATGCGCCGCTCCAACGCCACATCAGGATAATCGAACTCCAGAGCGACGAAGCGCTGTCGGGTGCTCTGCTTAAGGTCTTTCAGAACACTCTGGTAGCCGGGATTGTAGGATATGGCGAGGCAGAACTCGGGCGGTGCCTGCAGCAGGTCGCCCAGCTTCTCCATCGGCAGCACACGTCGGTCGTCTGCCAGGGGATGAATCACCACTGTGGTGTCCTTACGTGCCTCCACCACTTCATCGAGATAACAGATACCGCCGACACGGACCGCGGCGGCCAGTGGACCGTCAACCCATATGGTTTCTCCACCTTTCACCAAAAAACGACCTACCAAATCGGAAGCGGTCAAGTCATCGTGACAGGAGACCGTGATCAGCGGGCGCTTCAAGCGCCAGGCCATGTGTTCCATAAACCGGGTCTTACCGCACCCTGTCGGCCCCTTCAACAGCACTGGCAGTTGATTGCGATGGGCGGCCTCGAACACCGCTATTTCATCACCCACGGCCTCGTAGTAGGGCTCTTCTACAATGTAATAGGCTTCAGGTTTGAGTATTTTGGCTTCCAACGATCACACCCCTGCTAAACAAACGTATGTCTGCACACCAGCCTGAAATCGCGCTAATAGCCTGACATATATCATGGTTAATAGATTTTTCATTCCCAAACAAAGCTCTTCGTTTTAGTCGAAACATCAAAAAAGCGAGACTTATGGCTCACACTTAAAAATATTCGTATTCGGCGCTGTCTACACCTCATAACTAATCTGGTTATACTTAAGCCAGAAATATCGTGGTACCGTGCGTGACACCATATTTCCAACCATGGCCGAATTGCGCCAGCTTGAGGAACCTCTGATTGAGTCTGAATCGAAGATGTGGGGAGATGACAGACTGTGGCTCAAGGCGGAAAACGAAATCGTTTTTCTGCTATTGTGGCAAAATCGATAAAAAACCGTTAAATTTAGCCGGCACAACGATAGAATGATCAATCAGAGTTTCATTATTAACTGATAAGCTGAAACTCAAAATTAGCAGTTAACGCACTGATCGATAAGGAAATGGGATGCCGGGACATGCACGAATCCTCTTCATTGAGGATTCAGAAAGCGAATACGAATTTATAAAGCGGACATTACGCCGCGGGGGACTCGATATCAATGCGCACCGGGTTACCGCGAATGTCGAGCTTGAACAGGCGCTCGCTAAGCAGAGCTGGGACCTGGCCCTCTGCAATACCCATCTGAACAAGGTCACGCCTCTGGATGTGCTCGAGCTGCTGAAAGTACAAGAGTACGATATCCCATGCATAATGATATCCAACCATATCGGCGAGGAAAAGGCCGTCTTGCTGATGAAGGCAGGCGCCAACGATTTCATCTACTTCAACAACCTCTCCCGCCTGACACCGACCATCGAACGCGAGCTTAAGGAGGCTAAAGTCCGACGAGAAACGGAGGCGACCAAGCAGGCGCTTCATCACAGCGAAAACCGCTACCGACAACTGGTCGACGATTCACCGATCCCGATACTGCTGATTCAACACAGCCGTATCGTCTACCTCAACGAGTCGGCACACCAGGCTCTGTCACTCAACAAGCGGGCCGATCTGATCGACCAGCCCATCAGCAGCCTCTTCACGCCAGACTCAGCCGAACAGTTCAACAATCGGCTTAATTCACTGAAGAAACGGAGCAGTAGTCAGCCCTTCGAGGCAAACTTCCAACGCGCTGATGACAAGATTATTCAGGTGGAGGTGCTGGCCAGTACGGTGGAGCACGAGGGTACACCGGCCATCCAGCTGGTCTTCACCGACATCACCCTGCGCAAGGAGTCGGAGGCCAAATTGCAGCAGGCGGTACAAATCATTGAACATACCATGGAGGGGGTGATAATCACCGACGGCGAGGGACAGATCACCTCCGTCAATCCGGCCTTCTGTGAAATTACCGGCTATCGCGAAGTGGAGATCATCCACCAACACCTCGACACCCTTAAATCAGACCGCCATCGACAGGATTTCTATGACGAGGTCTGGGCAACGGTGAGTGAGACCGGCTTCTGGCGCGGCGAGATCTGGAATAAACGCAGCAACGGCGAGGTCTATCCCGCCTGGACGACCATCAGCAGCGTGCGTGACGAGCATGGCCATATCCTGCACTATGTAGCCGTCTTCTCCGACATCACCAGCATCAAGCAATCCCAGTCGCAACTGGAACATCTGGCCCACCACGACTCGCTCACCAATCTGCCCAACCGGCTGCTGTTCGAGGACCGTCTACAGCACGCCATCTCCCAGGCGAAGCGCCAGGGTCGCCAGTTAGCTGTACTGTTTCTCGATCTCGACCGCTTCAAGAACATCAACGATACCCTTGGTCACGCCATGGGTGACGAACTGCTCAAAGAGGTAGCCAATCGGCTCCAACATATTCTGCGTGACGGTGATACCGCGGCACGTCTCGGCGGCGACGAGTTCACTGTACTGGTGGAGAACCTGGAGGATCCCAGCCTGGCGGCGGTGGTGGCCACCAAGATCCAGGAGAGCTTCAAGACCCCCTACCAGATCGCCGGTCGCGAACTGCACATCACTACCAGCATCGGCATCAGTATCTATCCGGAGGACGGCCAGACGGTAGCCGACCTGACCAAGAATGCCGATGCCGCCATGTACCAGGCCAAGGAACAGGGGCGCAACAACTACCGCTACTACACCACGGAACTGACCCGCAGCGCCTTCGAGCGACTGTTACTGGAGACCGAGCTGCGCAGTGCCCTGAACAAAGATCAACTGCTGCTCTACTACCAGCCCCAGATCTCCCTCAAGAACGGCCAGATGACCGGTGTGGAGGCGGTACTGCGCTGGCACCATCCGCGCCTCGGCATCATTCCACCGGCCCGCTTCATCCCCCTGGCCGAAGAGTCCGGGTTGATCCACGAGATCGGTCGTTGGGTGTTGAAGGAGGCCTGCGAGCAGACCCGCTATCTCTACAAGCAAGGGTTGTTCCAGGGACGCATGGCAATCAACCTCTCAGTGCGTCAGATCATGCAGACCGACCTGATCCTGCACTTCGAACAGATCATCGCCAAATCCGAATGCCCCCCCGACATGCTGCAGCTGGAGGTCACCGAAGGCATCTTCATGGGACAGATGAAGCAGTCCGTACCCGTACTCGACGTCTTCAAAAAATTGGGAGTGAGCATCGCCATCGACGACTTCGGCACCGGCTACTCCTCCCTCTCCTACCTCAAGCAGCTACCCATCGACAAACTGAAGATCGACCGCTCCTTCATCCGCGACCTGCCCAACGACAGCGATGCCATCGCCATTACCCAGGCGATCATCGCCCTGGGCAAGAACCTGGGCCTGCACATCGTCGCTGAGGGAGTCGAGACCCTGGCCCAGCAGGCACTGCTGCAGAAGATGGGTTGCGAGGAGGGGCAGGGCTATCTCTACAGCCCACCGGTTCCCGCTAACGCCTTCGAAGAGATGCTGCTGGAGGGCAGCCGCACCTTCCGCCACCACTTCTCCAACTATGGACACTGACCGCAGAGCATTGAGTTATCGGTTTTGTGTTTTTAGTTAATACGCGCTCTTCGCGCGCGTCGAATCCAGGCAATCAAGCCCATCCCACTCGCCGTTAACCCGAATGTTTCATCCGCGAACGCGATGTGCGCGCCGGGATCGTCGTTCTGCACGTAGGTCGGATTAGCGCAGCGTAATCCGACACAGGGTGGGATATAACCAATCATTGTCGGGTTAAGCTTCGCTAACCTGACCCATGCCCGGATAGATCAATTCCACCATCAGTCCATAAGCAACAGCTAAAATGCATAACCCCAATCTATCAACTCATTCGAAATTTCAATGGATTATTCCCAGCTGGGATATAGAAGGGGCAGGAGAAGACGAGTAATGTATCTGGTCCAGAAACCGGGCACCTGCAAGGGGCCCGTGATCTTGTAATAACCGGGCGTACAAGTCAAGTATTTGCGCGCCGCCGGTTGACCTTTTTTTAAAAAGCCATTCCGCAACGGAGGACATTCCATGACGGAAGTAATCGCAACCAATGAGACTATTCTCGTGGTCGGTGGCGGCATCAGCGGCATGACTGCTGCACTGGAGGCCGCCGAGACGGGAAAGCAGGTCGTCCTGGTTGAAAAGCGCCCCTATGTCGGCGGTCGCGTCACCCAACTCTACAAATACTTCCCTAAACTCTGCTTCCCCACCTGCGGGCTTGAAATCAACCAGCGCCGGGCGAAGATGAATCCCAACCTCCGCATCATCACCATGGCCGAGGTCACCGATCTGCAGGGTGAGGAAGGAAACTACACCGCCACGGTGAAGATCAGCCCCCGTTATGTGAATGAAAACTGCACCGGCTGCGGCGACTGCGCCAAGGTGGTCGAGGCCGAGTTCGACGACGACTTCAACTACGGCATGGGTAAGCGCAAGGGCGCCTACCTGCCCCACCGCATGGCCCACCCCCAGCGCTATGTCCTCGATCCCGCCATCATCGGCACCGAGGATGCGCAGAAGGCAAAAGAGGCGTGCAAGGTCAACGCCATCGACCTGGACATGCAGGAAGAGACCATCGAGTTCAAGGCCGGCGCCGTGATCTGGGCCACCGGCTGGAAACCCTATGATGCCAACAAGATCCAGCCCTACGGCTACGATCGCATCGCCAACGTCGTCACCAGCGTCGAGTTCGAGCGCATGGCCGATGCCAACGGCCCCACCGGCGGTAAGCTGCTGCGCCCCTCCGACGGCAAAGAGGTGAAGTCGGTCGCCTTCATCCAGTGCGCCGGCTCCCGTGACAAGAACCACCTGCTGCACTGTTCGCGCATCTGCTGCATGGCCTCCCTGAAGCAGGCCACCTACCCGGCCGACGAGGTGGCCGTCTCCATCTACTACATCGACATCCGCGCCATCGACCGCTTCGAGGATTTCTACCAGAGCGTGAAGGGAAAGGAGAACGTCAAGTTCATCAAGTCCAAGGTCGCCTCCATCGTCGAGAACAAGGAGAACGGCAACCCGACCCTGCACGGCGTCGACACCGAGGGCTACCACCGCTACGCCGACGAGCACGACCTGGTGGTACTCGCCATCGGCATGGAACCCAGCGTCGACAAAGCCAGCTTCCCGGTCGAGATCGCCATCAACGAGGAGGGCTTCATCGAGCCCGCGCCGGAGAATGGCGGTGTCTTCGCCGCCGGTTGCTCGTCCGATGCGCTGGACGTCAACCGCGCCGTTCAACACGCCACGGGGGCCGCCCTGCGCGCCATCCAAGTGGTCAACCGCGTAGCCGCGTCGGAGGGTTAAGAGAGTGTCTGACGAAAAGAAATTTGCTGGATATGTCTGCACCGGCTGCGGTCTGAGCGAGCGCCTGGACACCGGTCAGCTGGAAACCACCGCCACCCGCGACGGCAAGATGCAGAGCTGCAAGCAGCACGAAATGCTCTGCTCGGCCGAGGGCGTGCAGATGATCAAAGACGACATCGCCAACGAAGGTGTCACCCATGTCATGATCGCCGCCTGCTCCAAGCGCGCCAAGGTGGAGGCCTTCAACTTCACCGAAGTGGCCCTGACCCGCGCCAATCTGCGCGAGGGCGTGATTTGGGTACGTCCCGACAGCGACGAGAACCGGGAGACCACCCAGGAGATGGCGGACGACTACATCCGCATGGCCTGCGCCGAACTGAAATCCATGTCCAAGCCCGCCCCATCCGGCGAGCAGTCCCTGAACAAGAACATCCTGGTGGTCGGTGGCGGTGTCACCGGCATGACCGCCGCGCTGGAGGCCTCCGCCGCCGGCTACCCGGTCCACCTGGTGGAGAAGTCGGGCGCCCTGGGCGGTGCCGTAGCGGGCTACTACAAAATGATCCCGACCCGCTCGCCCTACGCCGAACCGGCCGAAAATCCGGTACCCGGCATGATCGCGGCGATCGAGGCCGACAGCAACATCACCGTCCACCTCAACAGCACCCTTGCCAAGACCGAGGGGGCCCCCGGCCGCTTCAGCGTGGAGGTGGCCACCGAGTCGGGCTCCAGCGAGACGCTCTCCATCGGCGCCATGGTCCAGGCCTCCGGCTGGAAGCCCTTCGACGCCAACAAGCTGCCTGAGTTCGCCTACGGCAAGACCCCGGACGTGGTCACCAACCACGAGCTGGAGGCCCTGGCCATAGCCGCCAACGGCGGGCCTATCAAACGCCCCTCCGACGGCAAAGAGGTCACCTCGGTCTGCTTCATCCAGAACGCCGGCCAGTGCTCCGACAAAGAGGGCCACCTGAGCTACTTCTCCGGCGTCACCGACCTGGTCTCCATCAAGCAGGCCATGTACTTCAAGGAGCTCAACGGCGACGGCTGCGACACCACCATCCTGT
>JASFJY010000135.1:0-7516 GCA_050119415.1 Chromatiales bacterium
GCAGGAGCGTCAACTCTTCGACAAGGTGCAAGTGACCACCACCGGCTGCCTCGGACCCTGCAGTGAGGGACCCTCGGTGCTGGTCTATCCCGAAGGTGTGATGTACGGCGGCGTCAGCAAGGACGACGTGGCGACTATCTTCGATGAGCACCTGCAGAACGATCAACCGGTCGAGCGCCTGCAGGTCTCCAAGGAGTTCTGGGAGTGAGCGACGACCGTCCGTCCGTTGCGGCAATGCGTCCCTTCGACCATCCCGTTCAGTTCGGTTTCGGGATCGCGCCGGAGGGTGGATGCGCAGATGGATGAGTCGGTGGTCACGCGCTTTTGCAAAGTCGAACAACTGGCCGATCAAATCTTTGATCAGCTCTATCGGCAGGTGTTGAAGCTGGGCTTTGCCAACGGGGATGTTTACCTCAAACGCCCCCAGGAGGCGATCTATCGCCTGGAGCTGGATCCCGCCAGCAGCGAATACAGCCTGGTCGGTGACTGGCTCGATGCAAAAGGGATGAAGCTGGGCACCCTGCTTTTCCATGCGGATGGCAGCTTCTTCGTCGAGCAGGATGTGGTACGGCCGCATCCCCAACGCAGCGGCTGGTTTGTCGAGGCGGTCAATGCCTGGGGCAGGGGAGACCTAATCAAGGCTGAGGCGCGACTACTGCGGATGCCTGAATGAAAGACAAATAATGGACTATCGCGTCATTCTCTACCACAAACAGGCCAGCAGCGCGCGTACTCGTTTTATGAAATACGCCAACGGAAGTGTCTGTGCCTTCGCTACCATACCCATGCCGGCGGCGTTGTTGGCGCATGATAATTCGATCACTGTCAACCATCCGGCCGCCATTCTTAAGGAGACAGAGAAGCGACTCGGATTGCCTTCTGGCAGCCTGAAGGCGGAAGGGGAGTATCACCAGATGGTCGAAGTCCCCGGCAAGAAGATCCAGATCATTCTGGGTGAGATCACCACTATGGATCCGCCTTTCGACGAAGCCGAGAAGGTCGGTGCCAGCTTCATCGATCTTACCCAGGCCCGGGGGCTGCCCCAGGTTGAGCTGGAGTTGTTGCGGTGTGCCTATGAACTGGTTTTGGGCGGCTGACTGGCCCATAGAGTCATGCTCTTAAGCGTCATCTTTCAATATAGTTGCTTGTCGGGTTAATAATAACTGTTTAGTGGGCGCTTTTTAGTTCTTTAAGAGCTGTTATTCTGCACCGGCACCAGCCTCACGAGCTTGCCGTTTTTGTCATCGGTCAAAAGATAGATGTAGCCATCGGGTCCTTGGCGAACATCACGAATTCTACCCAGCTCGCCACTCAGAAGCCGTTCTTCATGTGCAACTTGATTGCCCTCAAGTTCAAGCCGGACCAGTAGCTGAAACTTGAGTGAACCAACGAAGAGGTTGCCCTTCCAGGCGGGAAAACGGTCCGCATTATAGAAGCTCATCCCGGAAGGCGCGATGGAGGGTACCCAGTAATAGATGGGTTGCTCCATGCCCGCTTTGTGAGTGCCTTCACCGATCTTCGTGCCGGTGCCATAGTTCACGCCATAGGTGATTACCGGCCAACCATAGTTTTTACCCGCCTCGGGGATGTTGATCTCATCACCACCTTGCGGACCGTGCTCATGAGTCCAGAGTTGACCGCTCCAGGGATTCAGCGCGGCGCCCTGGATGTTGCGATGGCCATAGCTGTAGATTTCGGATTTGGCAAACCAGCGTTTAACAAAGGGGTTGTCTTCAGGTACACGGCCGTCGTCATGTATTCTAATCAGTGAACCGGCATGGTCATTGAGGTCTTGAGCGCGGAAACCCTTGCCCCGATCACCTTGGGATATGAAGAGGTAACCGTCGCGATCGAACACCAGGCGTGAACCGAAATGCCGGCGTTCTCCGGTCTTGTGCGACATGCGGTAGATCACTTCGACCTGCGTAAGCTGCCGCCCCTGCAGTCGTCCCCGGGCCACGGCAGTGCCGGAGCCGCTTTTGCCGGGTTCGGCATAGGAGAGATAGATCAGCTGGTTTTCCTCGAAATCGGGGTGCGGTACCACGTCGAGTAGTCCTCCTTGGCCGTGTTCACGGATCACAGGCAGGCCATCGATCGGGACTGGATCGAGACGGCCGGAGGCGTCGATCAGTCGCAAGTTGCCGCTGCGTTCCGTGACCAACATACTACCGTCAGGGAGGAAGGCGAGGGACCAAGGGTGCGAGAGTCCACGGGTCAGGATTTCGTAACTGAAGCTGGCTTTCTCGCTGTGGAAGACGGGCTCGGAGAAGCTCTGGAGGGGGATCCACAGTGCCAGAACGAGCAGGGTGGCAAGCCGTTTTTTAGTTGTCATGGTTGTCGGCATGGTAGTCTCCGAGAAAGAGTGGGCGGAATAAAAGCTTTGGACAGATGGACAGCGACAGCGTTCATTGCCCGCAGGACGCTTTAACCCGAATGTTCGGGGCTTCAAACATGCCCTTGCTATGCGTTGCGGCGCTTGACAAGGGCTTGCCGCTGATAATAGTTGGTATATGCTTAAACGGATTTTCTATGACAATAGACCCTTTTAGTTTGTGGTTGTATGAGGCTCCATTCTCGAGTTTTTGTTTACGGAACTCTGCGTCGTGACCAGGTGAACCATCACCTGCTCGAAGCTGCACGCTTTTGTGGTCATCACACCACCGGCCCATGGTATAAAATGGTGAGTTTGGGCAGCTATCCCGGAGTGGTCAAGCGGGGCCGTACCCGCATCCAGGGCGAGGTCTACGAGGTGGGCCCGGAGACGATGGCCATGCTCGATCGTCTGGAGGGTTATCCCACGCTCTACACCCGTGAACTCATCACCACGCCTTGGGGCAGAGCATGGATCTATCTCTACAGAGGTTCTCTGCAGGATAGGGACAGCATCGCCAGCGGTGTTTGGCGTGAGACGATCAATCGACGTCGTTGGTCGCTCTAAACCAAATGTTTCATCCGGGAACGCGATGATCATGCCGGGATCGTCGTTCAGATGTAGCGACAGCCCTTTCAAATCACTCCTCAGCAATATAATCCACCCAATTGGCGCTCAACTCCTCCGGCCAACAGCCTGTCGGCGGTCCCAGATTGAGCGCGCTGTCCTCGAAACGTACCAGGTAGACGGTACGTTCAGGCACCTCCTCCAAATGACCGGTTTCAATAATGACCCCGCGGGTACCCGGCTTCGCCAGCAGGGCATCATCGGCGATATCCGGGATACCTCCATCGTTATAGATATGGCTGGCAGCGTAGACTGCATCACCGGGTTTGAGTTGTTCGAGTGTCATGGTCTATTTCCTTTGTTGTGTTTCATACGATTGGTTGTTTTGCGCTTTGTCGGGGATACGACAGAAACCTCGAAAAAGCTGCGAGATCTATGTAAAAAATACTGCAAAAACAAATAAAAACGCTGTTTGAACTTATATGGCACAGGCTTTGCACTATGTAAATAAACAGAACTATGCAAGAGACTTGCCATGGAGAAAACGACCATGATCACACTGACCGAGAACGCACAGAAGGCGATAAGCCGTTTCATCAAGGGCGCCGACACTCCCGTTGAGGGATTGAGGATTTCAGTCGCCGGTGGTGGTTGCTCCGGCATGCAATATGGCATGGCGCTGGAAGAGGCGGCCAAGAGCGACGATATCATTCTCCAAGTGGGGAGTCTGATGATCTTCATTGATCCCTATAGTGTGCCGATGCTGAAGGGCGTCACCGTCGACTTTCTCGACAGCATGGAGGGCAGTGGATTCAAGTTCGACAACCCCAACGCGACTGCCAGTTGTGGCTGCGGCAACTCATTCTCCGCTTAACGTACAGGAGCAAAACAATGTGGGACTATTCCGAAAAGGTACAGGAACATTTCTTTAGTCCTCGCAACGCGGGTGCCGTCGAGGATGCCAACGCGGTCGGGGATGTGGGCTCACTCTCTTGCGGTGATGCGTTGCGTTTAACCCTGAAGGTTGATCCAGAGACTGAAAAGATTCTCGATGCAGGTTTTCAGACCTTCGGCTGCGGTTCGGCTATTGCCTCCAGCTCTGCGCTGACCGAGATCATTAAGGGTATGAAGCTTGACGACGCCCTCAAGGTGAGTAACCAGGACATTGCCGACTACCTTGACGGCCTGCCGCCGGAGAAGATGCACTGCTCGGTGATGGGGCGCGAGGCGCTGCAGGCCGCCGTCGCCAACTACTACGGCGAGGAGTGGAAGGACGACCACGAAGAGGGCGCCCTGGTCTGCAAGTGCTTTGCCGTCGACGAGGTGATGATCGAGGAGACGGTGCGCGCCAACGGGCTGCGTACCGTTGAAGAGGTCACCAACTACACCAAAGCCGGCGGTGGCTGCTCCGCGTGTCACGAGGGTATTGAAGAGATCCTCACCCGCGTACTTGCGCAGAGAGGGGAGCGCTTCGATCCGAGCGCGGTGGCCCATGAGATCAAGAAGCCCAAGTCGGGCCTGACCAACCTGCAGCGCATGAAGCGTATCGAAGAGCTGCTGGAGGAGATCCGTCCAAACCTGCAGCGTGACCACGGCGACGTGGAACTGGTCGAGGTCGACGGCAAGTATATCTACGTCAAGATGATAGGTGCCTGTTCCGGCTGTCAGATGGCGGCCACCACCCTGGGTGGTATCCAGCAGCACTTGGCCGAGGGGCTTGGCGAGTTCATTCAGGTACTGCCCGCCGAGGAGCTGGCCCGCCGCGCGGTGATGGGGGCTTAAACATGGAGGAAGGTATCTATCTCGACAACAACGCCACCACCATGGTGGCGCCAGAAGTAGTGCAGGAGATGCTGCCCTTCTTCACCGAACAGTTCGGCAACCCCTCGTCCCTGCACCAGTTCGGTGACAAGGTGGGCCGAGCATTAAAAAATGCACGCAAGCAGGTTCAGAAGCTGTTGGGGGCCGACTACGATTCAGAGATCATCTTCACCTCCTGCGGCACCGAGTCCGACACCACCGCCATTCTCTCAGCCCTCAAGGCCCAGCCCGAGCGCAAGGAGATCATTACCACGGTGGTGGAGCATCCGGCGGTGTTGAGCCTTTGTGAATATCTGCGGAAGGAGGGCTACACCGTCCACTATCTGAAGGTGGACAAACGTGGGCGTCTCGACATCCAGGAGTACTATAGGTTGCTCTCGGACAATGTGGCCATCGTTTCTGTAATGTGGGCCAACAACGAGAGTGGTACCCTCTTTCCTGTGGAGGAGATGGCCGAGATGGCCCGTTCCGCCGGTGTAATGTTTCACACCGATGCTGTGCAGGCGGTGGGCAAGCTGCCGATTGACCTGAAGAACACCTGCATCGATATGCTTTCGCTCTCGGGCCACAAGCTGCACGCCCCCAAGGGTATTGGCGTGCTCTACCTGCGTCGAGGAGTGCGCTTCCGTCCGCTGCTGCGCGGCGGTCATCAAGAGCGCGGACGTCGCGCCGGTACCGAAAACGCCGCCTCCATCGTCGCTCTCGGCAAGGCCTGTGAGATGGCAACGGAGGCGATGGAGTATGAAAAAACCTTCGTCAAGGCGATGCGCGATCGTCTCGAGCAGGGCATCCAGGAACAGGTCAGCCACTGCTTTGTCACCGGCGATCCCAACAACCGCTTGCCCAACACCAGCAATATCGCCTTCGAATACATCGAGGGCGAGGCGATCCTGCTGCTGCTGAACAAGCAGGGCATCGCCGCCTCCAGCGGCTCGGCCTGTACCTCGGGTTCACTGGAGCCGTCCCATGTGATGCGGGCGATGGATATTCCCTTCACCGCGGCTCACGGCTCGGTGCGCTTTTCCCTTTCACGTTACAACACCATGGAGGAGGTGGAGCGCGTGATCGAGGCGGTGCCCCCAATCGTCGCCCAGCTGCGCAAGCTCTCCCCCTACTGGAGCGGCGACGGCCCGGTGGAAGAGCCGGAAAAGGCTTTCGCACCCAGCTATACCTGACAGTTTCTTTGGTTGATTCCTCTCCGTTCTTTGCCGCAGCCTTCGCTGCGGTTTTTTTCTAATATTAACCCGGCAAGTAAATATGTCGTGTTCAGCCGTAGTATGCCAGCCAACAGCAGGCATCATGCTTCACCCGGGAATGTGATAAAGGCACCGGATTCGTCGTTCAGATACGGATTTGCGATTCAGTCCATCCTTTGGTCCGTAAACAGCACTTGCCCGTGCCACGCCTCAATAGGCGTAGGTCGGTAACACTTTGTACTTCGCTAATATTCCATAAATAACAACTAAAAACCTAAAGTTACTTTATTTGTAAAGCGACCGGGTAAAATATTCGGGTTAACCCTGCTTGTTTAAGCAAAATCAGCATCCCCCGGGAAATCAACTAAACTTTGGTTACGGAGTCCCTGATCGGCTCGATAGGTGTCATTTCGTCGCAGGTCCAAGTCCAGTAACCCATTGATATTAAATGTTTTGGATTCGGTGTATACACCGGACAGCATCCGGAATGACATTAGAACCTGACTTCCTTCAGGCCTAAAAGGTAACCCGAGTTCTGCGGCAGGCACAGCCAGCAGCTCACCGACATTGCCGAATCAGACCCGATACGAAGTGGCTGTTAATCTGACTATTAACTTTGGAGGTGAGCCATGAGTATTTCCAATACCGTCAAATCCTACATTGAGGGGCAAGCTATACCCTACGAGGTGATTACCCACCGCCACACCGGTTCCAGCATGGAGAGTGCCGGAGCCGCCCATATCGATAGTGACCATCTGGCCAAAGCAGTGATTGTAAAAGAGGATGATGCCTACATGATGGTGGTTGTGCCCTCCGACTACCGCGTCCATCTGGGCAAGCTGCATCGGTTACTGGGAAGGGAGGTCGGTCTCGCCACGGAGAGCGAATTGGCCCAGCTCTTTCCCGACTGTGAGGAGGGCGCGATCCCACCCCTCGGCACGGCCTACCGGTTGATCACCATGGTCGACACAACCTTGTTGAATCAGTCGGAGGTCTATTTCGAATCGGGCGATCATGAACATCTGATCAAGGTCTCAGGAGAACAGTTCACCCATCTGTTGGGCGATGCGGAACCGGTGGATGTTTCTCGTGCCCATTGATTAGTTATTAATCCGGCAAACAAATAATACAACTGCTTTTTGGGGGCAGAGTAAAACTACTCCCATTTTTATCGGGGCAGAGTATAACTACTCTGCCCCATATTATCTCTGGACACAGGCCTTCGTCGGTGTGACGAAACAATGACCTGTTGTGATCTCAAACAGCTGAGACCGCAGCCTGGTTCGCTGATTTCCTCAGTACGAGACAACAAAGCGCCCCGACAAACCGCGTCCCTTCGACACTGAAATTCGACGCTCTCCCCAATGCCACCATCTCCTCGGGTGAAAAAAGGGTTCCTCGAACGAATGAAACCATAGCAGGGCCAGCCCGAATGTTTCACCCGGGCGCTTAGAAAATAAATTAACGCAAGGTTTTGCTTGTTATTTCTGGAATATTAGCAAAGTACAAAGTGTAACCGACCAACGCTGAACGCGCCCTCGCACCGGTCTCGCCGTCCAGC
>JASFJY010000136.1:0-7508 GCA_050119415.1 Chromatiales bacterium
TTCAGCGGCTTGCTGAGACTGTTCGCGAGGTACAGCGCCAGAACCAAGGCATAAAGATTGCGGAAAATCGCCCCTCATTCGGGAATGCGGTGATCGCGCCGGGATCGCTGTTCAGATGTGGATTTGCGATTGTATCAATAGTGGTGGTAGGTCGGGTTAGCGCAGCCTAACCCGACAATGCTTGATAACAGGATGCCGCAGGCCCGGTTTCGGCTCCGATTACTGTGGCAGGCAGTGTCCGATCATGATTTGATTGTAATCGCGGGCATATTCCTCCGCCGCTTGCAGCAGCTTGAGGTGGGTCTGGCCCATGACGGTGTCGGTGGAGCCCGGCAGGTAACGCACGCCGCAGACACTCTTCGCCTTGGAGATCAGCTCGAGAGAGATACCGGGGATATGGCTGCCGCGGGTGGCCATCGCCAACAGCCTTTTGTCACCACGCTCAAGACCTTGCTGGGCGTCTTTGACGGCATCCGCCTTTTGTAACCATAGCAGTGACTCCACTGCCCCCTGTTCTTGTGGTGTGAGCTGACTCAAGTCGAGTTGGTTTTCTTTTTGGCAGGCGCTTAACAAAAACAGTGAAAACAGTGGTGGGAGGATTTTCTTCACCCTACGACCTCGCGATTGTTGAAGTGGTGGTGGCTGCGTTCAAGCAGCCATATTAAGCTGCCCCAGATTGTCCCGTAAAGATGTGAATCGACAATCACCCGGCCGGCGATCCAGGCCTCGCTGCCCGCTACCGGTCCGCCGGTCTGCTCCCAGGCGATTTTGATGGCAAACAGCGCCAGCAGCAGGCAGCCTGTGAGGGGCTGTGCCCGGCAGTGATGCAGCAGCGCCAGGGCCAGCAGGCCGTGCAATACGCCAGAGAGGCCCCGGTACCAGGCCACTTCCGGGCTGAGTAGGAGCAAGGCCAGAGAGGTGCCGATCAGCAGCACTGGCAACCGATAGAGACAGAGGGTTCTGGCGTTCTCATGCGGGTAAAAGAGCAGCCAGATGAGCCAGAGACCTGTCAGATTCATCAACAGATGGGCTCCGTTCAGATGTGTCAGGTGGCCGGTGAAGAGCCGCCATAACTCACCGTTCAGGATGACGTCGTGCTGATACTGCAAGGCGAGCTGCCAGGTATCGGGGAAACGATTCAGCATGATGCAAATAAGCGTGAGCGCCAGAGGACAGGCGGCAGGTCTGAGGCGCAAGCGACTCACTTGTCCCCTCCGCAGACCGGGCAGGCAGGATCCGCTTTCAATTTCACCATTCGCCACTCCATCTGCAAAGCGTCGAACAACAGCAACCGGCCAACCAGCGGTTCGCCGGCACCGCTCAGCAGCTTGATCGCCTCGATGGCCTGGATACTGCCGATGACGCCCACCAGCGGTGCCAGTACGCCGTTGGCCGAGCAGCTCTCGTCGAGCTGACCCTCTTCGGGGTAGAGGCAGTGGTAGCAGGGCGTGCCGGGTTGGCCGGTAAAGACGCTCACCTGGCCCTCCATGCGGATCGCCGCCCCGGAGACCAGCGGTGTGCGCCGGGCACGGCAGCTGGCATTTACGGCGAAGCGGGTAGTGAAGTTGTCGCTGCCGTCGATCACCACATCGGCCTGCGCCACCTGTTCCGAGAGGGCCTCGCCCTCGAGTGCCTGATCGATGGTCAGAATCCGCGTCTCGGGGTTGAGCGCCTGTAGGGTCTGCCGGGCTGAGTCGACCTTCGGCGTGCCGATTCGCGGGGTGGTATGGATGACCTGTCGTTGCAGGTTGGTCAGATCGACCCGGTCGAAATCGACCAGCACCAGGGTGCCGACGCCGGCCGCCGCCAGATACATGGCGACCGGGGAGCCGAGGCCGCCGAGACCGATAATCAGGGCACGTGCGGCTGCCAGCCGTTCCTGTCCCTCGATGCCGATGGCGGGCAGCATGATCTGGCGGCTGTAACGCAGCAGCTGTTCGTCATTCATGGGGCTGCTCAGAGATACTTGCGCCAGTGCTCCGGACGCTGATCACGCAGGCCGTGATTCTGGCGCTGGTAGTGGTCGGCGAAGATATGCCGGGTAGACTTGGAGTCGCTGCGGGTATAGCCGAGGTTGGCCCGCTCGGTCTCCTCGGTGTAGTAGTGGAGAGCACGCATCAAGCGGTAGAGCAGCCGGTTGTCGAGATGCAGACCCATGGCGGTGAGGCCGGTCTCGATCTGCTCCAGGGAGACGGCCATGAGCCGGTAGCTGACGCGAATATGGATCGGTGAGCGCTGTTCTATGCCGACGATACCCTCGACCTCGGAGAGTAGCTGGGCAGCGGTCTCGGCCTGATTGGGGTCCGGGTGGAGTTCGAAGAAGTGAATGTCCCGGTGCTTCACTTCATCGTGTGGGGTTTCACCCATAGCACCCAATCCTAGTGAAAGCGGGGAAATAATCAAGCCGGTGCCGGGGCTTTTAGCGTGCTTTGCGTCCCTCGGTTATGCGTGGTCGCCCGGCCAGATCGTCGAGGCTGGAAATGGTGCTGAAACCCCGCCTTCGCAGGATTTCCCGTACCGCATCTGACTGGGTTTCACCATGCTCCAGCAGGAGCCAGCCGCCCGATTTCAGGCGCCCGGGCACCTGTGCGGCGATCTGCCGGATATCGGCCAGGCCATCCGGGCCGGCGACTAGCGCGCTAACGGGCTCGTGGGGTAGGTCACCCTGGTGCAGGTGGGAATCCCCGGCCTCGATATAGGGCGGGTTGCTGACGACCAGGTCGTAGCTTTCTGCGGCGGGCAGGGCGTCACACCAGTTGCCTTGAAAAAAAACGATGTTGTGAAGCCGGAGCTTGTCGGCATTCTCGCGCGCCACGGCAAGGGCGGCAACTGACTGGTCGCAGGCGTGTATCGACGCATCTAAGCGCTCGCTGGCCAGGGCCAGGGCGATGGCGCCGCTGCCGGTACCCAGGTCGGCGATACGCGGCGTACTGAGAGTGGCCAGATGCAGCAGGGCGCGCTCCACCAACAGTTCTGTCTCGGGTCGGGGGATCAGGGTATCCCGGGTCACCCGCAGGGGGAGAGACCAGAACTCGCGCTCGCCGGTTATATGGGCGATCGGTTCGCCGCAGAGCCGTCGCTTGACCAGGCGCTCATAAGCGGCCTGTTGCTCTTCGGTCAGCAGCTTTTCCGGCCAGGCGAAGAGGTGGCTGCGGCTGACCTTGAGCAGATGGCAGAGCAGCAGGGCAGCCTCCAGTTCCGCCGAGGCGTGAGGCAGGAGGGAGAGCCGCGCGGCGGCTGCCTGCTGGAGCTGGCGGTAGCTGGCGGGCGGTGAAGGCATGTGGGGCGATAAGCGGCGGATTGCTGCGGTAGGCTCAGGCCTCGCCCATGGCCGCCAGCTCTTCGATCTGGTGCTCGCGCAACAGCGGCTCGATTACCTGTTCCAACTCACCCTGCATGATCTCGTCCAACTTGTAGAGGGTCAGGTTGATGCGGTGATCGGTGAGCCGGTTCTGCGGAAAGTTATAGGTGCGAATGCGCTCGGAGCGGTCGCCGCTGCCGACCTGCAGCTTGCGTGAGCTGGCTTGGGCGCTGACGATGGCCTGCTGGGCCTGGGAGAGCAGTTTCGCTCGCAGCAGCGACAGGGCACGGGCCTTGTTTTTGTGCTGGGAGCGCTCATCCTGGCACTCCACCACGATACCACTGGCCAGATGGGTGATGCGCACCGCCGAATCGGTCTTGTTGACATGCTGTCCGCCGGCGCCCGAGGCACGGAAGGTGTCGATGCGCAGTTCGTTGGGGTTGATCTCCACCTCGTCCACCTCTTGCGCCTCCGGCAGGATGGCGACAGTGCAGGCTGAGGTGTGGATGCGGCCCTGGGATTCGGTCTCCGGCACCCGTTGCACCCGGTGAGTGCCCGACTCGAATTTCAGGCGCGAGTAGACCGCGTTGCCGCTTACGCGGCAGACCACCTCTTTGTAGCCGCCGTGTTCGCCGGGACTCTCACTGATGGTCTCGATCTGCCAGTGATGCGCTTCGGCGTAGCGCAGGTACATGCGATAGAGATCGCTGGCGAACAGCGCCGCCTCGGCGCCGCCGGTGCCGGCGCGTATCTCGAGAAAGATGTTGCGCTGGTCATTGGGGTCAGGCGGGATCAGCAATAGCTGCAGTTGCGGCTCCAGTTCCGCCTTGAGCTGCTCGGCGCTCGCCAGCTCCTCGCGGGCCAGCAAGGCCATCTCAGGGTCGCCCAATAGCTCCTGCGCCGCTGCAATATCGGCTTCGCTGGCGGTATAGCGCCGATAGGCCGCCACGATCGGTTCCAGCTGGGCGTACTCCCGCCCCAGCTCGCGAAACTGGCGCTGGTCACCTTGTATTTCGGGATCGGCGAGGAGGGCTGTGATCTCTTCGTAGCGCTCGGCGATCTTATCCAGCTTGTCGCGGAGGGAGGGCTTCATGGATTGTTGTCGAACTTCTTCAGTTGAAAGAGGGTATTGGCTGCTTCCAGCAGCTCGATCTGGCCGTTGAAGCCGGCCTGGCGCAGCTGTGCGCTGGGGGTGTGCAGGAGTTTGTTGGTCAGGGTGTGGCCCATGAACTGTAGAACCTCTTCGGGGGATTTGCCCTTGTTCAATTGTTGCATCGCTTTCTGGATCACTTCGTCGCGCAGGCCTTCGGCGTAGGCGCGGAAGTCTTGGATCAGCTCCACCGCATCGAGCGAACGCAGCCAGCCCAGGTATTCGTCCACATAGTGTTCGATAATCTCCTCCGCTTGTTCAGCGGCCTCTACGCGGGAGCGCATGTTCTCCTGGATCACCTCGTCCAGGTCGTCGACGGTATAGAGGTAGATGTCGCTGAGGTCGGCTACTTCCGGCTCGATATCCCGCGGTACCGCGATGTCGACCATGAAGATGGGACGGTGCCTGCGCTCCTTCAGCGCGCTCTCGACGGTGCCCTTGCCGAGCACCGGCAGGGGGCTGGCGGTGGAGGAGATGACGATATCGGCCTCGGCAAGGTGGTTGCTGAGTTCGGTCAGGGCAATGGCGAAGCCGTCGAACTGAGCGGCCAGCGTGTGGGCCCTCTCGACCGTGCGATTGGCGACGATGACCCGTCCGATGCCGTTCTGGCTAAGATGGCGGGCGGCCAGTTCGACGGTCTCACCGGCGCCGACCAGCAGGGCGGTCTGCTTGGAGAGGTCGCTGAAGATCTGTTTCGCCAGGCTGACGGCGGCGAAGGCGACCGAAACCGGGCTGTTGCCGATGGCGGTGTCGGTGCGGATCTGCTTGGCGGCGGCGAAGGAGTGCTGGAACAGCCTGCTCAGCAGCTTGCCGGTGGCGCCGGCATCGGAGGCGATCTGGAAGGCCGTCTTCACCTGGCCCAGGATCTGCGGTTCGCCGAGCACCAGGGAGTCGAGGCCGCAGGAGACCCGCAGCAGATGCTTGATGGCGTCGGCGCCGAAATGGCTGTAGAGGTAAGGGGTCAGCCGGTCGCTGTCGATGCCGTGGAACTGGCCGAGCCAGTCCGCCAGAGGTTCGTGGTCCTCCTCGCTTAGGCAGCAGTAGGCCTCAGTACGGTTACAGGTGGAGAGGATGACAGCCTCTTGCACGGCCGGGTGCTCTTTGAGGCTGCGCAGGGCGCCGGCAATGATATCCGGGCCAAAGGTCACCCTCTCCCGGATGTCGACAGGAGCGGTTTTGTGGTTGAGTCCCAGGGCAAGTATCGTCATAGAAAAAGGGCTCTCACGACGAGCGATCGGAAATTTTGTTATATCAGTGAGTTGAATTCAAGTTAATTGCTCATCTTAGGTGTTTTCAGGGGATTGATGCTCATAACGATTATGCGTAAATCATTTTAATTCGACACGGCTGCAACTGTGTTGTTTAAAGGATTGAAATCTCAAATAAAAAATTTTATGGGTTATTAAGGTTTACCACGATTGCTAAATCCGTCTTGACTCTGTTATTAATGATCTACTTTATCCGTAAGTAATTTATTAGAAAAGACTAATTCAATAATATACGGTCGGTGCCCAATTACTTGGATGCCGTCCCACTAAGGAGGATCTTTACATGCAGGTCCATACGTTTTTGTCCTCGGCTGCGGTACTGGGGTTCATCTTTTCCGCAGGTGCATTTGCAGGGGTGCCCAAGGATTTGCCAATACCGACAGGTAAGCCCGGCGCAAATGAGATCGCTGATCAGGTCTACTTCGTTAACCACTTCTACTCACTGAAGAACTACGGCATTACCAACAACAACAAAGACCCGAAGCGCAGCAGCCGGGCGATCCCCGGCAAGATCACCGTGATCGTCAATAAGTCTGCGGGCAGCAGCCCGACCACCATCACCGTCGAGCGCTATCTCAACAATGAATACAGCGACGGTTCCACCAATGCCCAGGATATCGCCATCTTCCGTTCCGGCAAGCTGGCCGGTACCGGCATGTTGATCACTGACTACCTGGATGACAACAAGAGTCAATCCTACTCTATCTGGCTGCCGGCGCTACGCAAGATCCGCCGTTTTGCCGAGCCGGCCCATGACGACGCCTGGGGCGGCACCGATTTTACCTTCGGTGACGTCACCCTGCGCAAACCGAAGGATGAAAATCACGAACTGCTGGGAACCGAAACCTTTAACGACTGCCTGGGCGTCATCGGTAAGGAGGAGTCGAAAAACAAATACCTGCCTAGTCCGCCCGATGCGGCCTGCGATCACAAAGGCAAAGAGGTCTATAAGCTGAAGAGCACCACCAAGCGGGAGAATTGGTGGTACGACTACCGCATCAGCTACGTCGACAGCAAAACCTTTGCCGATTACCGCACGGAGTATTTCAAAGGGGATAAGCAGGTCAAGGTGATCGATCGTGATTGGAAGAGCCTGGAGCTGGAAGATCCACGTGCTCAGTACTGGGGCTACTGGTATGGCAAGACTTTCGATACAGGGCATGAGACCTGGGCGGTGATTCCGCGCGAGATCGTGCAGTACGACCAGCCCTGGGACGCCGACTTCTGGTCGGAACAGACGTTAAGAAAAATCAAACGATAATAAAAAGGAAACGCCCTTCGGGGCGTTTCCGACAAATAACTTATTTCGCTGCCGCTCGCGGTGGTTCACACCACAACGAGACCAACTCCAAAAATAAGTTAGAAAAAAGTTGGTGCTCGATAAATCTGGGAGGGATCTTTGATGTTCAAGCGCAGTAAAATCTACCGATCTGTTTTGTTTGTACTGGTATTGCCTGGTGTGGCGGTTGCCCAGGTTGAGATATCCGGCTATCTGAAGAACGAGACCTCCGCTTTTACCGAGGATGGCCAGGTCACGGCTGAAGCGGATACCATGATTGACGAGGACGGGCATGAGAGCGGTGACCTGTTGAAGTTCGAGAACTCTGCACGCGTCTTCATGAACGGCTATTTCGGCGAAGAGAGCAGCTGGCATGCCGATCTAAATTTCATCTACGACTCAGAGGGTGTCAACGATGACTATAAAGGGCATAAGCTCTACACGCAGCACGACTATTTGAGGGAGCTTTATGTCGATACCTATGCCGCTGACTGGTCACTGCGTTTGGGT
>JASFJY010000137.1:0-7507 GCA_050119415.1 Chromatiales bacterium
TCTGATTTATTCCGGATCGACGCAGAGCGAGATGAAATGTTGAGTATCAAAGCAAAAAGGAAACGTAGTATCGTCCACGGCTGCTTGAAATACAGCCGTGGACAGTCAGCGTCAAGGAGCTCTGAAATCGAAGCGCAGTCCGGCAACGGCCACGCTACCTCCGCGGCAGCTCGTGCAGGCCTCGTACCCGCGCTCTTCACTGATGGCGGCGGTCTCTTCCTCGCTGTAGTACTCGACAAAGAACTTGAGATCATCCTGATACTGGTGATCCCAGCCCAGATGTAGAATGCTATCGCCGAAGCCCTCCACCTCGGCGACCGTCGCTCTAACGGTGTTTTTACCCAAGGTATATGCGGCAATGAGATTCATGGCAGTATCACCATCAGCGCCATAACCACTCACTTTATCACTGTTGTGTTGTTCGTATTTAGCGGCTATGGAGAGTGCGTCCGTAGCCTGCCAACTGACCATTGATCCAAGGATAGACGAGTTGTAGGCACCGCCTAGTTTATCGATACCACCGGCTAGTGTGATATCGCCGAGGCTGTAGCTGAGGGTGGCCTGCAGTCGATTATCCGCATCGCCATTGCTCTTCGTGTTGCCGTTCTCCAGGCTGTACCCGAACGCGCCGGAGAGCCCGCCGAAGCTGGGAGAATAGTAGGCAATGCTGTTAGTTTTGCGGAAGGCGGCGTAGGTGGTGAAACCGCTATAGTAGCTGCTGAAAGCATCGAACGGAACAACGATGGCATTGTAGTAGGGCATCCATATCTGACCGATCGACAGATCACCGAAATCACCCTTGACACCCACCATGGCAACCCGAACATCATCCTCGTGATTAGAAGGACTTTGCACTGCCTTGTTGGCCAGGTCGAGGGGCAGTTCGAGTTTGCCGTAAGCGGTAAGAGAATCGTTCAGCCTATGATTGGCGTTGAAACCGAGTCTCGAATAGGCATCGCGCCATCCGGTATAGGAAGCAAGTGCGCTGTCATTGTCCGGGCTGACGGCTTCGGCATGAAAGCGCATCGATGCATAAAAGTCGAAATCGACGGCACTCGCTTCTTCAGCGGCGAATAGTGAAAGTGCGGCCATCCCTGCTGCAATGCGATACTGTGGTCGTTTAATCATGTGATGATACCTTCTTTATCTAATGGTTAACGATCGAATGCAACGAGGAAGGACGCGAGGTGCCACACCTATACTGCATTAACTCAGGGGGAAAAATGGTTGTGTAGGCTTTGGTATCACCGATCCAGTGGCGACTTATAAAAGAGGATAAGCTGCGTGCAGGGACAATCGCACGGAATTGATCACAGAACCGTGATAATAGTCCTGGACGAAAAAGTGGTTTCTCCGGCAGTGTCTGCCTCTGTGCATGCACAAAGTCCCTGAGCGAACACCACCAGCAGGACTGGCGTTTTGGCTGAGGACTTAACGCCAGGCTTAAATAGTCAAATATCATGCAACGCCACTATAGAGTCTGCTAGCAGTTTTCCGATAGACTCGATTCAGGAGCTAATCGGAAGCTGCGATTAAACTGGCATTGCCTCCTGCCGCCGTTGTGTCTATACAGAGATGACGCTCGATAACGAAGCGCTCTTCTTGGTCCCATTCTGTAATCAATGGGATAATAACCCCATCCCGTTGGGCCAGGGCCTTACGTAGCGCTCTGAGGTGTTGCTCATCGCCATTGCAACACAGCGCGTCAAAGCCATGCAGCACCTGGGCGCTCTGCGCAGACAAGCTACCTGAGACCCCGTATAGCGGAACCTGAAGCTGGTGAGCGGCTTGCAGCAACGCGTCAATATCCGGCGCGATCATCACCACACTGTTTCCCTGCACCAGAGCGGCGGCGGCTTGACGACAGGCGGTCTCCCGGTCGGGACCCAGGCATAGAACAACACCACGCCCCACGTTTGACAGGAGATTGAGTTCGCCTGTTGGTCCAGGCAGTTCCATGGCATTGCCGGTGAGCACCCTGTGGGAAATCGTTTGACTATCGAATAGCCGCTGTACTATGGCTAACCTGTCGGGCATCTGTGCCCAGTCGCCCGGTTCGACTTGGTCGATAACAGATTGGGCCTTTGCGCTATCCACCGCTTCGCACTCCAACGGCGCAGAGGCGGCATGCGCTGGAGTCGCCGATTGGGTGAAGCGTTTGACATAGTGGGGACCGCCCGCCTTGGGGCCGGTGCCTGAGAGGCCTTCGCCACCAAAGGGTTGGGAACCCACAACAGCGCCAATCTGGTTGCGATTGACATAGAGGTTACCCGCCGCAATCTCGTTGGCCACTTGCTCGACACGACTGTCCATCCGCGAGTGCAGGCCAAATGTCAGGCCGTACCCCTTGGCATTGATCTCGTGGACTACCTTGTCTACATCCTTGGCCGCGAAAGTTGCCACATGAAGGACCGGGCCGAATATCTCCTCCTCAAGCTCAGCTATTCCACTGACTTGCAAGACAGAGGGAGCGGTGAAAGAGCCCGTACCAGGCACATCCAGTTGCTTTAGCAGTTTGCCCCTGGCGGCGAAACTCGCCACATGCGCTTCGATCTTTGCCTTTGCCGCCGCATCGATGACCGGGCCGATGTCCGTGTTTAACTGCCAGGGATTCCCGGCGTGCAACTCATCCATTGCGCCAAACAGCATTTGCAGCAGGGAATCCGCAATCTCTTCCTGTAGATAGAGGATGCGCAAAGCAGAGCAGCGCTGTCCTGCACTTTGAAATGCGGAAGCGAGGACATCGCGGACCACCTGCTCCGGCAATGCTGTGGAATCGACGATCATTGCATTCAGGCCACCGGTCTCCGCAACCAGGGGAGCGCCGGGGGGCATCAGTTCGGCCATAGCCCTATTAATGCGCTGGGCCGTTAGCGTGGAGCCGGTGAAACAGACGCCGCCGACGCGGGCGTCCGCTGCGAGGGGGGCACCAACTGCCACGCCGGAGCCGGGTAGAAGCTGAAGCGCGTGACGGGGAATACCCGCCTCATGCATAAGTTGCACTGCGCGCGCAGCCGTCAGGGGTGTCTGGTCGGCAGGCTTGGCCAAGACGCTGTTGCCACTGGCCAGACAGGCCAGAATCTGGCCGGAGAAAATGGCCAGGGGAAAGTTCCAAGGCGAGATACAAGTCATGATGCCACGCGGTATTGCGTCAGTAAGCTTCTCTGCCTCACTGGCGTAGTAGCGGGCGAAATCCACGGCCTCCCGCACCTCGCTAATGGCATCGGCAAGGCTCTTGCCGGCTTCGCGGCACGTCAGGGCAAATAGCTCGGCGGCATTCTCTTCATAGAGGCTGGCGATGCGGCGCAGAGTGTCAGCACGCTTGCGCGCAGGCACCTGTGACCACTCTGTGCAACCCTGTTTGGCACTTTGGATGGCTATCTCAATTTCCAGCGCTGTCGCCTCGCGAACTTGACCGACCAGGTCGCTGGGATCGGCGGGATTATGCACTGCTTTAGCCACCGGCTTGGCATCTTCCGTGTCGACCGCAAGGATTGGGCTGGCGTTCCACTGCTTGGTCTTGAACGCGCCGCGTTGGTGATCGATCTCTTCCATGGCGAGCGAGTCGGTGATGTCCCATCCCTTTGCGTTCAAGCGCTCCTCACCAAATATGTCAGCGGGTTTGGCGATCCGGGAACTGGAAACCTGGGCGCACGATTGAGCCAGATATTCTATGGGATCTTTGGCGATGACTTCAGGACTGATTTGCTCGTCAACGATCTGGTTGACGAACGAACTATTGGCGCCATTCTCCAGCAAACGGCGCACCAGATAGGCCAAAAGATCGCGGTGCGCACCCACGGGCGCGTAGATACGGCAACGGCTCCCGCCACTCTGCATCACTGTGTCGTAGAGGGCCTCGCCCATGCCGTGCAGGCGCTGAAATTCATAGTTCTCCACCTTGTTCTTGCTGGCCATGTATTGAACAGCAGCGACACTGTGGGCGTTATGCGTGGCGAACTGGGGATAGATCCGATCGGTCATACCGAGCAATTTTTCGGCGCAGCAGAGGTAGGAGAGATCGGAGTTGGTCTTACGGGTAAATACCGGGAAGCCGTTGATACCTAAAGTCTGGGCACGCTTGATCTCCGCATCCCAATAAGCGCCTTTGACCAGACGCACCATGATCTTGCGGCCCAACTCCTGCGCCTTGGCATACAACCAATCGATGACGTGACGCGCTCGTGGGCCATAAGCCTGTACCACTACGCCAAAACCATCCCAACCCTCGAGTTGTTTGTCGCACAGAACGGCGCCGATGACATCGAGGGAAAGATCGAGGCGATCGGCCTCTTCCGCATCGATATTAAAGCCCATATTGGCGGCTTTGGCATGCAGGGCCAGAGACAAAACGCGTGGCACCAACTCCTCCATCACACGCTGGCGTTGAGGAGCCTCATAGCGGGCATGCAAAGCCGATAACTTTACCGATATGCCGGGGTTACTGCGAATGTCATTGCTGGCACAGGTTGCTGCCAACCCCTCGATGGCGTCGCGATAGGCTTGATGGTAACGCTTTGCGTCCGCATCCGTTCGTGCCGCTTCACCCAGCATGTCATAGGAGTAGGTGTAGCCTTTTTTTTCCCACTTGGCGCCACGTTTTACAGCCTCATTGATGGTGCGCCCCAAAACGAATTGATGTCCGAGCTCCTTCATGGCCTGACTGACGGCTTTACGCACCACCGGCTCACCCAGACGCTTAATCAATGAACGCAAGGTGACAGAAAGCCCTTCACGGCCATCAATCTCCAGGAGTTTACCGGTGATCAACAAAGCCCATGTGGAGCTGTTGACCAATGATGAATTGGACTGACCAAGATGCTCTTTCCAGTTGCCGGAAACAATCTTATCTTCGATCAGCGCATCGATGGTGGCGCTGTCCGGGACCCTCAAAAGTGCCTCTGCCAGGCACATCAGCGCAACTCCCTCGGTGGTGGTCAAACCATATTCAGCGAGAAACTTCTCCATCATGGATGGCGTGCTTTCGCTGCGAACGCGACGCACCAGGGCAGCGGCATTCCAGGAAATAAGCTGGCGATCGTCTTCATCCAAGGAGACGCTTGCAAGTAAGTCAGCTATGACTTGATGTTCTTCAGCTAGATAGGCCTCTCTGATAAGCCGACGGTATTTTTCGGTTGTGAGTCTCATGATTGCTCTGCTCTATCCCGGTGTTTGGCTGGAAGAATACCGTTTTTAGAATGGTCGTTTTTCTTATTTTCAATCCCTTGAGATGACTTAATACTCCATGTTTCATGCTGATGATGTTCCATTTTTTAATCCGATTTTTACCAAATCAAGGAGCATTAACCTAAAAACAGAAGTCCTTCCCCACGTGCTATACATGGGGCTCAATCACAAACACTTCGGGCTGTGTGATGCTAAGGCTACAGTTATAACGTTATTCTTTGACTTCCGCTTCCACTTCGGAGAAACGTTGTTGAATAGTTTGCGAAGGCTCGGCCGTAAGTATCGATGCAATGATGATGGCGATGAAGGAAAAGACGAAACCTGGAATGATCTCATACAGTTCGAACCAACCGCCTGTCAGCTGCTTCCATATCACCACAGTCAAACCACCGACGATGATACCGGCGTAGGCGCCTGCTTTGTTCATCCGCTTCCAATACAGAGAGAGAATGAGCGCCGGACCGAAGGCTGCGCCGAATCCTGCCCAGGCGTAGGAGACGAGAGACAGTACTTTGGAATCCTTGTCCATGGCCAAAACCGTAGCTATCACCGCAATACCTACAACCGCAAATCGACCGACAGTGACCAGTTTCTCCGGGGAGGCCTTTTTGTTAAACAAGGCCTTGTAGAAATCTTCCGCCAGCGCGGAAGAAGAGACGAGCAACTGGGAGTCGGCAGTACTCATGATGGCAGCTAAGATAGCGGCCAGCAGGACGCCTGCGATCACGGGGTGAAACAAGGCGTCCACAAGCACCATGAATACGGTTTCAGTGTCGCCTAAGCCCTCCGGCAGATAGCCTATAGCCACCATACCGATCGCACAGGCACCGACCATGGATAAGCCGCTCCAAGTAACCGCAATGCGCCTTGCCGACGGGACATGATCCTTGCTTTTAATACCCTTGAAACGGGCCAGAATGTGTGGTTGGCCGAAGTAGCCCAGCCCCCAACCTAACAGGGACAAGGTTCCGATCAGGGTGATGCTCTTGCCCTCGGCATCGGTAAACATATTTAGCAGTTCCGGATTTTTGGCCTCCACAGCAGCCAGGGCAGCACCAAAGCCGCCGATTTCCCCAATCGCGATAAGCGGCACGAGCAGCAGTGCACCGATCATGAGCAGACCTTGAACCACGTCAGTCCAGGAAACGGCCAGGAATCCGCCGAACATGGTATAGGAGATCACAGCGAGGGCACCGACAAGAACCGCGATATTGTAATCGAAGCCGAATACGGTTTCGAACAGCTTGCCACCAGCCACCAGGCCGGAACTCGTGTAGAAAAGGAAAAAGACCAAAATGAAAATGGCGGATACAACGCGCAGACCATGTCCACTGTCTTCAAAACGCTTTTCGAAAAATGACGACAGGGTCAGTGAATTGTCGGCATGGTAGGAATAGACGCGCAATCGCTGAGCAACTAGCAGCCAGTTCAGCCAAGTTCCAACCAGTAGACCGCCGGCCAACCAGAAGGAGCCATACCCAGCGGCCATGGCGTAACCGGGCAAACCCATCAAAAGCCAGCCGCTCATGTCGGAGGCCCCTGCGCTGAGGGCGCTTGGTATCGGGCCGAGATTGCGCCCGCCTAGGATGTAGTCAGAAAGGTCCTGGGTGCGGCGGTATGCAACGAAGCCGATTCCCAGCATTATGAAGATATAGAGTATAAAAGTTGCGGTAATCATAAAATATGTACCCCAGTTCGAGTAGCTGATTGCGACCACTTTCCTGTAGTGCTTGCTTGTAATACGCCAGGATGCTTATTTGGTGGATTACAGTAAGCACACAAAGGCCCACTGAGACACACGGCGGTATTTGCGTTTCAGACTAGCAATAAATGAATGGGCATATTTCCGGAACTTTTAAAAATTCAGCGCAAAACGTCTTTTTTTGCTTTGCTTTTTGGTCTATTGTTAACCGACATTTGGGCCATGAAGGTCGTATTGACTTTTTTGCATGTTTTTGATTTTATCTAATCTATTGAAAAACATGAACTTTTACGGTAAACTTATCCTTGGATAAATTCGATCTATCAATCCTGCATGAACTGCAACAAAACGGCCGCATAACTGTCACAGAACTTGCCGATCGTGTGGGGTTGTCGAAAACGCCCTGTCAGGCACGCATGCGCCGCCTGGAAGAGACCGGATATATCAGAGGCTACAGAGCGATACTCGACCGGAAAAAACTGGTTGGCGAGCATGTTGCTTTTGTCAAAGTCACTTTAAACGACACCAAAACCCCCGCTTTAGCCGCATTCAAGGAGGCAGTACAGGCGATTCCCGAAGTTGAGGAGTGCCACATGATTGCGTCTGATTTCGACTATC